>CALEIW010000191.1 GCA_937876055.1 uncultured euryarchaeote | reverse complement strand
ACCCAAGAACCACTACCAAGTGAATCTCGAGATTTTCCTCGAACACTTCGGCGAAGAAGAAGAGGAAGACGAATTCTGAGGTGAAAAAGATGAGTAAAGTAAACACAATTCGAAACATCGTTCACCGTAATATCGAGCGCCAGCTAGTTCGCGAGTATCTCCTGAAAGAGACCGAGCGTGCTGGATTTGGCGGTCTAGAATTCAACCGTACTCCTGATGGAACCAAGGTCACACTGCAAGCAGAACAAGTCGGTCGTGTAATCGGTAGAAGAGGTAAGGTAATTCACGAATTACAGCGTAGACTGATAGAAGACTTCAATCTAGAAAAGCCTCATCTCGAGGTTAACGAAATCGAAGAACCCCGTCTGAATGCACAGGTTATGGCGAGTAGACTAGCATCCTCTCTAGAGAGAGGTTGGTTCTTCCGCCGAGCAGGCCACAGTACCTCTCAGAATATTATGGATGCAGGAGCTCGTGGATGTTTGATAATTCTCTCAGGAAAAATATCTGGAGCTCGCCACAGAGTTCAGAAGTTCCAGCAAGGTCACATCAAGTTCTGCGGAGAAACTGCCCTAGAGTTGATGGATGAAGGATTTTCAACTGCTGTCAAGAAACTGGGAACAGTTGGCTGTACAGTCCGTATTATGCGGCCAGGTGTAAAACTACCACACGAAATTTCTATTCAAGACAGACAGGAATCTGGATTAGGGCCTATCGAAGAAGTCTCTATGCTGGAGATTCCTGATGAGGAGCCAGAGTCAGCATCTCAAGTCGAAGAGGCAGATGTTGCCGACACCGAAGAAGTCGTCGACAGTGTTGTCGAAAAGATGGCTGAGATGGAAGCAGAAGCCAATGAAGAATCAACAGATGTAGGAGAGGAGGAGTGAAAATGGCACATATCAAGTCAAGAGATATTGACCAGATGAACCCTGAACAACGCGAGCGCCGTCTCGCCGAGCTAAGGGAAGAACTTCTCCAATTACGTGCTCAGCAGGCCCTTGGAGGTTCATCTTCCGACGCGGGCGCATACAAGCAAACACGTAGGAGCATTGCACGTCTTCTTACGAAGATGTCCGAGGAGAGTAAGGAGTAGACTCAAATGGCAGGCATTTGCAATCTATGTGGTCTACCCGATGAACTATGCATCTGCCAAGAAATAGCAAAAGAACAACAGAAAGCAATCATTTCAACAGTAAGAAGGAGGTATGGAAAGATGGTAACAATGGTAGAAGGAATCGACGATTCTGCTATCGATATTGGAAAACTAGCAAAGTTGCTGAAGAGCGCTTGCGCTAGTGGTGGCACTGTAAAGGGCCGCACCATCGAACTCCAAGGCGAGCATAAGAAGCGCGTCGCAAAGGTCCTCGAACAGAATGGATACCAAGTGGAGGTGCGCTAAATGAGTGTCATGCATGCACCTTGGTTGGCTCGGGAAATCGAAGTTATTGGAAGCCGAGATCCAGGCCTAGTTGGAGTAACTGGGATGATTGTCGAAGAAACTCGTAGAACGCTAAGAGTTCGAACAATTGGTGGAGAAGTCACTCTGCCTAAGGACGTAATCACATTCACAATAGATTCTGAGGAGGTCGAAATCGATGGCGCAAGCGTCACACAGAGACCTGAGGATCGCATCAACCGAAGATATAGGAGGAACTGAAAATGAAAGATATTGGAGTAGACGTCCGCCCACCTGAGGGTGAATGGGACGGTGACCAAAACTGCCCGTTCTATGGTAGTCTAAGACTACGTGGACAAATCATAGAAGGAACCGTATCGTCTGTTGGTATGAGTAATTCAATTATCGTCCAGCGTGAAGTCACTCGATACATGAAGAAGTATGAGCGCTACGAGAAAAGAACTCGCAGATATGCCGCACACCTACCATCTTGTATTGGCGAGATTGCAAGTGGGGAAAACGTCCGAATAATGGAATGCAGACCACTTTCCAAAACCGTCAAATTTTGTGTAATTGAAAAAGGGGGGTTCTGAATGAGAGGAGTAGCAGGTAGAGCAACAGCCGGATTGCCAAGCATGGCAAGGATGGATTGTGTTGACAATACTGGAGCTAAGGTCGTACAACTGATTACCGTGCTAAAGAAGGGAGGCGTTGCTCGCCGATATCCTTCAGCAGGAGTTGGAGACATGATTCGCGTTACTGTCCGCAGAGGAACGCCAGAAACTCGCCGTCAAATCTTCAATGCGGTTGTAGTACGTCAGAGGAGACCATTCCGCCGAGTTGACGGAACTTGGGTACAATTCGAAGACAATGCTTGCGTCATCACAAATGAGCGAGGAGATGTCAAGGGTTCCGATATCAAGGGTCCAGTTAGCCGAGAGGCGGCTGAGCGGTGGCCCAGGATTGCTGCCACTGCTAAGCAGATTGTGTGAGGTGTGAAGTATGGTAAGTAAGAAAGCAGGAAAACAGCGTCAAGCACAAACTGACGCCCCAATTCACGTCCGCAGGAAGCGGATTCGTGCCCGACTGGTCAGCGATGATCCAGACTTAGCATTGATTCGCACCGTAACGGTAAGAGTAGGCGATGAAGTAGAAGTTCTTCGTGGAGATTTTGGATTCCCAAATAGTGCAAAGACCGATTCACGTGGAAAGAGACTAGGACAATCCCGCGGTCGCGCAGGCGTCAAGTCAAGCATTGTTGGTGTTGATATCAAGAGCGGCTACGTAATGGTCGAAGGAGTAACAACCAGCACCGCAGATGGAAAAGAAGAGGCGTTACCAATTCACCCTTCTAATCTCATAGTTACTAAGCTGTACGAGGGAGATCCACTTCGCATAAAGCGAATCATGGAGAGAGCTAATGGAGGTGCTGAACAATGAGCAGTAGCCACATGAAGAGATTAACAATGCCACGAAGCTGGCCACTTACTCGCAAGACTGACATTTGGGTGCAGAAGCCTAACCCTGGTGGACACAGCGATGAGATGTGTATGCCTCTTGGTGTCATTTTGCGAGATGTGCTAGGGCTCGCTCACTCAAGGAGAGAGGCAAAGCGAATGGTCGCAACACGCAAGGTTCTCGTCGATGGAAGAATCGAGACAGATTCTGGTCGAGGAGTAGGCTTGATGGATGTCCTAACAGTTGGTGAAGACCACTACCGCTGTGTTTTGGATGAAAATGGTAAGCTCAGATACCGTTCAATCTCTGCTAAGAATTCCTCAAACAAACTCTGCCGAGTTATGGGTAAGACAACAATCCGTGGTGGAAAGACTCAGGTTCACCTTCACGATGGAAGAAATATCACAGTCGATGATGCGAAGAAATACAATTCAGGAGATACACTGGTTATTTCGCTACCAGACCAGGAGGTCTCGGGACATCATGCATTCTCTGAAGGAGTACTAGCATACCTAACCGGTGGTAGCCACATCGGTAGCACTGCAAAGGTAGTATCAAAGGACGTAAAGCGTTCCTCAAAGGCTAATGAAGTACAATTCGAAGATTTCGGAACAGTCGCAGATTATGTCTTCGTGATTGGTTCTAAGAAAGATCTTCCGTTGGAGGTGGAAGCTTGAGTGATAACGCCAATCCAATGTTAATCCCCAGAATCGCCAAAGTAACCGTGAATATCGGTGTCGGCGAAGGTGGAGCTCGCCTACAATTAGCCGAGAGGGTACTTGAGTTACTTACAGACATGAAGCCTGTACGAACTCTAGCAAAAAGCACCAATCGTGAACTTGGAACACGAGAAGGTGCTCCTATTGGGTGTAAAGTAACAATTCGTGATCAAACAAATGCCGAAGCATTCCTCAAGGACGCATTTTGGGTTAGAGAAAACACCCTGCCTGCCTGGAACTTCGACCAATCAGGCAATCTATCCTTTGGAATTGCAGACTATACCGATTTCCCAGAGCAGAAGTATGACCCAGACATAGGTATCTTCGGCATGGACATTAACATCGTACTCGAACGCCCAGGTCACAGGGTATCTCGCCGCCGCCGCCGTGCGGCAAAGGTAGGGGTGCCTCACCGAGTGGGCAAGACCGAGTCCATGGAGTGGTTCAAAGAACACTTCGGACTAACCCTTGTGGAGGAGTGAAGTATGGCAAGAGATCACGGAGAAAGAATTGGCAGAAGCGATGGATGTCGCCGCTGCGGACGCAAGCGCGGCATGATTCGACGACATGGTCTTAGATTATGTCGTCAGTGCTTCCGAGATGTGGCACCACAAATCGGGTTCAAGAAATATACATGAGGTGATGAAGGATGCAATTTGACCCATTGAGTGACGCATTTGTCCGCATCTTTAACGCGGAGCAAGCAGGACATTACGAAGTGACTGTTAACCCAGCAAGCAAGCTTCTAGGAAGTATGCTTTCAATTATGCAACAGTCAGGATACGTAGGTGAATACCAAAAGATCGAAGATGGCCGTGGAGGCGGATTCCGAGTAGAGTTGATTGGAGCAATCAACCGTTGCGGTGTAATCAAGCCACGACATTCCGTAAAGAGGACCGATTATGATAAGTGGGAATCAAGATACCTTCCTGCACAGGATTTTGGTCTCCTAATTTTAACTACCAATAAAGGTGTAATGAATCACCACGATGCGAAGAAGGGGCGTGTGGGCGGGCGTTTGCTCGCGTACATTTTCTGAAGGAGGAATTAAGGATGCCGAAGTTGGATATGATTTCACACAGTATCAAACTCCCAGAGGGAGTTTCCGCTACAATCGACGGTCACAACGTTACCGTAGCTAAGGATGGTAAGTCACTGACTCGTGAGTTCCGTCATCCTCGAATGGAAGTTCGAGATTCTGCCGACGGGCTGGAGGTTTTCGTTAACCTACCACGACGAAAAGAGAAGGCACTTGCAGGGACTTGGGCTGCACATCTCAACAACATGGTCAGAGGCATTGATTCGGGCTTTGAATACAAATTAAAGGCGGTCTATTCTCACTTCCCTATGACGATTAAGGTTCAAGGAAATGAGATGACTATCACCAATCTATTCGGAGAAAAGGTACCAAGAGTCGCAGCGCTTCCATGGTCACCTGCTGAGGTAGAAGTAAAGGTAGCAAATAAGACAGATGTTACAGTCATTGGAGCCGATCGTGAGAAGGTTGGACAAACTGCTGCCAATATCGAAAGAGCTTGCCGAATCAAGAAAAGAGATCGACGTGTTTTCCAAGATGGAATTTACATTGTATCAAAGGGGAATGAGTGAGGAGGGATTTGAATGGATTACAATAGCATGACAGTCGCTGAACTCAAGGATTTACTCCGCGATGCGGGATTGCCGGTTTCGGGTAAGAAGGCAGACTTAATCGCCAGATTACAAGAGGCCGTAGACGCTCCTGAAGAATCAGAAGAAGTAGAGAAAATGGTCGAAGAAGAAATGGATATCGAGGAAGATGAGTTCGAATCCGACGATTTCTTCGAAGACGAATGGGATGACTTCCATACCGCTCGTCAAAAGCCAGTACTCGATGATGCAACAAAGGAAGCATTAGCAACCCGTGCTGCTCAAAAGAAGAAGACTCCAACCTTCCGAAGACAGGAATGGTTCCGATACAAGCGTCTTTCTCGCACCGGGTGGAAGAAACCTAGAGGTGATGATTCCAGCCAAAGAAAGAATCGCAAGTACCGTTCGGCTCTCGTCCGAGTAGGTCACGGAAAGATAGCTGCTGCACGAGGACTACACCCCTCTGGATTTGAAGAGGTTCTAGTCAACAAGAGTGGCGATCTCGATGGTTTAGACCCAGAGACGCAAGCAGTTAGAATCGCGAAGACGGTAGGAAACCGAAAGCGTTCAGCAATTCACGATAGAGCAGATGATTTGGGCCTAAGGGTTCTCAATCGCCGCCGCATCTCGCGAAAGGGGGACTTGCGATGATGATTACAAATCAAAAGAGACTCGCGGCTGCAATTTTCAGCCAACGAGAAGGCCGCGTTGTTGGGATTCATAGAATTTGGATTGACAAAGACTACCTAGATGATGTTGCAAATGCGGTACAGAAGGATGATGTTCGCAGACTTATCGATGAAGGTATCATCAAAGCACGTCCATTAGTGGGAACCAGCCGTTCCCGTGCTCGAAAGGCTTCTGCTCAGAAGTCAAAGGGGCGCAGGACAGGCCAAGGTTCGAGAAAGGGAACTTCAAATTCACGTCATCCACGAAAGGAACGCTGGATGAGAACGATTCGCGCTCAGCGCAGAGCCTTGAAGGAAATGAGAGGAGATAAGTCTCTGACTCCTTCAGAATATCGTTACTACTACAGGAAGGCAAAGGGCGGTAGCTACCGTTCTATCTCCCACATGAGGTCGAATATGGAAATCGACGGAATCAAGCTCGGAGGTGAGCAATGATGGCATATGGAAAAAATCAGAGGTTACGCTTCAAGCGTCGCCGAAACGGTGAGACTGACTACCGACGCAGAATGAAAATGCTACGCGGAGGATTTGCTCGTGCCGTGGTTCGAGTAACAAATACTCAAACAATTTGTCAATTAGTGAATTACGAACCAACAGGTGATATAGTCAAGATATCTATTGATGGGAACACCATAGTTGAGAAGTATGGCTGGCCAATAGATGCATCTAGAAAATCAATTCCTGCAAGTTATATTTCCGGATATGCAATGGCTAAGACGGCTATTGCTGCGGGACACAAAGAAGCCGTTCTCGACATTGGCCTAGCGGCATCAACACCTGGAAACAGGGTGTTTGCAGCCCTCAAAGGAATGGTTGATGCTGGTATGGAAATTCCATATGGCGAAAGTGTGCTACCAGATGATGATAGAATCAACGGTTCACACATTGATGACTCGATTGCTAAAGCAGTAGAGGCAGCAAAGAAGTCTATTGAGGAGGCCTAATCATGAGTGATGAAGAATCCGAAATTGTAGAGACAGCTCCAGCAATCGCTCCGGGTTTGGCCCTAGCTTTGGCGGAGGAAGAAGATGCTCCTGTCCGCCGTCGCCGTGGTCCTGATCCTCTAGCAGCCCTTCGAACTTGGCAACCTCGTACCCGTTTAGGGAGAATGGTTGCAAACGGAGAGATTCTAACCTATGAGCAAGCACTTGGTACTGGATTGCCAATCCGTGAAGTGGAAATTGTCGATGCACTATTACCAGGTCTTGAGGACGATGTGCTTGCGGTCAACATGATTCAGAGAATGACGGATTCAGGTCGACGTGTAAGATTCAATGTACTGTGTGTAGTTGGAAACAGCGATGGATACGTTGGTTTGGCAATCTGTAAGGGTAAGGAAGTCGCTTCAACGATAAAGAAGGCCATCGATAAGGCCAAACTAAACCTAATTCCAGTCATGAGAGGAAATGGGTCCTGGGAATCAGGTGGAGGGCCAGGTACTTCCGTTCCTCTGAAAATTACAGGGCGCTCAGGCTCAACTAGAGTTACTCTAATGCCTGCTCCATCAGGTAAGGGTCTGGTTATTGGAGACTACGGCCGTAGAGTTCTAAAATTGGCAGGTGTAACCGATGTATGGAGCCGTTCTGCTGGACAAACACGAACCACTATCAACTACGCCAAGGCTACTTTCAATGCCCTTGTCGAACTAAACAAAACAAGAATTGGCGATGGGGATAAAAGGCGCCTAAACATTACAAGCGGGAGGAGTAATCAATGACTTTCCTAATCGTTCGAGTTCGTAGTGATCGTGGTGTTGAGAGAAGTATTCGCGACACAATGGCAATGATGAATCTAACTCGGGTTAACCATGCAACGATTGTACCAGAAAGTTCCACCTACGCTGGAATGCTTCAGAAGTCAAAGGACTTCGTAACATGGGGTGTAGTTGATGCAGGAACTATCGAGACTTTACTCAAAGAGCGTGGCCGAATGGTCGGGGATAAGCCGGTAAATGATGCTGCAATAAAAGCAGGTTCTGAATTCAAATCTGTCAAAGATTTCGCTAAGGCTCTAGCATCTGGTGAGGCTACTATGAAGTCGGTTGACGGGCTAAAGCCTGTCTTACGACTTCACCCACCAAGAGGCTCAAAGGGTTGGGGCGGAATCAAGAGGGCTTACTCTGTTGGCGGCGCTCTAGGATTCCGAGGCGACGAGATCTCATCTCTAGCCGAGAGGATGATGTGAGGTGAAAATATGGTATCAAGAACAAACAAATTCCGAGGTCGCTCGCGCTATCACGGTCGTGGTAAGAAGGCAGGTCGGGGTGCAGGTCTTCGAGGCGGACGCGGTAACGCTGGAATCAACAAGCATCGACTAATGACCCGTCTGAAGTATATGCCAGGTCACTGGGGTATGCACGGTTTCAACCGTCACCCTAAGTTGAGAAATGTCAACGTCAGTATCAATTTAATTCAAGTTTCCCAGATGGCGGAAGGCGATTCAATCGACCTGACAGAAATGGGCTATGACAAACTCCTAGGCAGTGGTCGTATTGACCGCGCTCTAAACATCACTGTAGCTTCTGCGAGTGCTCGTGCTATCGAGAAGGTGGAAGCAGCTGGTGGTTCAGTGAACCTAAGCGACGACGATGATGAAGAATGGGAAGAAGAGTGATTTGCACGGTTCAAAATAAATGAGAGGTGAAAAAATGGTCGAACGTCGTCCTTCAGTACTTGGGATTGTTACTCTATCCATGGTTTACTGGGGCGCTTTGGCTTGGTGGCAACAAGATGCATTGTTTGGCACTGACTCAGACGCGCAAATGAAAGCTCTGACAATGTTTGCTACATCTTTCCCATACATAGGATTCGTGATTTGGGGCACCTCGAACGATCTGCCAGAAAGTATCGCAGAGATTCCATATGTTGGACGGATGTTAAAGCCAACAATTTGGTTGGCATTCATCGCCTTCTTCTTCGGTTGGGGGTTAGAAGACTCCTCAACCGTCGGATTCCTTTTGGTCGGCGTTGGTATTCTTGGATTAGGAGCAGGTCTTGCATTGGCGTGTCTAATGTATTCAGGCTCAGAATCTAGTAGACTGTATGCTTTGCAACGACTCGTCGATGTATATCCTTCGATAACAAAACCAGACGGTCACGTTAGATTCAACCAAAAATTGTGGACTACCACACTTGTACTAATCATCTACTTCATGATGACAAACGTAATGATTTGGGGTCTATCTGAATCTACACTCGACGTGTTCTCTTCCTTCCGTGCGATTATGGCTGGTGCCTCTGGTTCAATTATGCACCTTGGAATAGGTCCTATCGTTACTGCATCGATTATCATGCAGCTTTTCGCTGGTGCAAAGATCATTCAACTAGACTTACAGGATTCTGCGGACAAGCAACTCTACCAAGGTGTTCAGAAGATACTGGTTCTATTGATGATTCCAATTGAATCGATTCCTCAAGTATACGGATTCCTTGACCCACATGAGGACATCATCATTCAATACGGCCTAGGTTGGGCCAATGCAATTATTGTGGCTCAACTATTCATTGGCTCATACCTTGTTTTCCTACTTGATGAATTGGTCAGCAAATGGGGTATCGGAAGTGGTATTTCTCTGTTCATTGCTGCAGGAGTTGCTCAGTCAACCTTCGTTGGAACATTATCCCCTATAGCAACAGTACAGGGTAGCCCTTACTCTCTACAAAATCCTCCTTCGGGGACTCTCCCAATGATATTCTACACACTTAGGACGGCAACTAATGCCGAATTGGTTTCGCAAAATGGTTTCGAACTAATATTGCTGAATCATGCTAATCCTGTTGCTGCTTTGATATCTTCAATTATCGTGTTCCTCGTAGTTGCCTATGCAGAATCAAGTAAGTTGGAGTTGCCACTGACACATGGTAAAGTTAGAGGACATAGAGGACAGTATCCAATCCGACTAGTTTATGCGAGCAACATTCCAGTGATTTTGATGGCTGCTCTACTAGCAAACGTCAACATGTTCACTTTGCTATTCTGGTCACATCCGGTACTCTCGACCGTACCTATACTCGGTAAGGAAGGGTCCTGGAGTATGGCCCATTGGTTCGGTTCTTATGAGCCAGGAGCAACTACTCCGTCAGGAGGATTCGCTTGGTATTCCTCTATGGTCAATGGTGTTGGCGACTGGCTAATTCCGTTATTGAATCAACAAGGGGATGCTTATGGCCACGAACTTTGGCAGATTATGGTGCACGTCATAGTCTATGTGACATTCATGACTGTCGGTTCGACTATATTCGCCAAGTTCTGGATTGAGACAACAAATATGGGTGCCAAAGACGTCGCAAAACAAATCGAGAGAACCGGTATGCAAATACCCGGATTCCGAAAGAACCCAGTTGTTCTAGAGAGGATTCTAGAGCGATATATTCCACCTGTGACCGTCTTCTCCGGTGCCTTCGTAGGTCTTCTAGCAGCTGGTGCAGATCTGCTCGGAACTGTAGGTAATGCCACGGGTACCGGTTTGCTTCTAGCGGTCGGAATTATCCTCAGAACTTACGAACAAATTCAGAAGGAACAAGCCATGGAAATGCACCCTGTTTTGAGAGAATTCTTCGGTGCGGAATGATTTTTTCCGAATAGGAATTAATCCAGATAATTGTATTGAAAAGTGAAGCGCGCTGTTTATATCTCAAAACGAGGTAATAGCGGCGCAGTACGCTGATTTCTATTCTCGCCCTTCTCGTCATATTCATATACATAAGGTCGGTCGGCGACCTGCTGCGTCAGACTGGCGTTGGAGACTGAGGACTCTAAAGTCCGGTGAAGTTCTCCATCAAGTCAGACGCAAGCCGAGGAAATGCAGTCGCGAACTTGATTCGCGATAAAGAGGTGAACCACGTTCAACTTGACCCCCGACATAGGGGGTGCAAGAAGCAGATTATTTCGATTCAAATTCAAAAAAAGAATCGGTGATCCTGCGTCAATTTTCAATAAGAATCAGCAAAAACTTGTGATCCACTCGATACTTCCGTTAGGATTGTGATTCCGCTCACGCGAAATCCGGTTGATCCTGCCGGAGGCTACCGCTATTGGA
>CALEIW010000190.1 GCA_937876055.1 uncultured euryarchaeote | reverse complement strand
TGCTTCTGGACTACTATTCTACAACACTCTCTACGATGAGAATGCATCCTGCCACATCGCATTGGGACAGTGCTACTCAAAGTGCTTCAAGGGAGATATCGGTAAGGACCCAGAAGCCGTTGTTGCTGCTGGTGGAAATTCATCCAACATACACGTTGACTGGATGATTGGTTCTGGAGAATTAGACATTGATGGAATCACCCAAGATGGTGACAGAGTTCCAGTAATGAGAAACGGCGAATGGGCTTACGAGTGACTGTTTTCGGTCCTTGGTTGGGAATCAATCATCTCAGTGGCCATAGACTTCTGAGACCTTTGAACTTGCGACGCCTCCTGAGTATTGCAGGAGGTACCCTGTAAGTATAGTCTAGATTTGAGCCGAGCATCCTCAAACTCTCCATCGATTTGTCAATTACAACTCTGTCAAATTTGGAATCGATTCCATGAAGCGGCATGTTTGCGAGCATGGCTCCTTCCCGTGTCAGAGATATTCCAGTTGCAACATCTGAGGCGAATGATGTGAACTCTAAGGAAGACTCAGTGACTTTTACTTCTCCAAGTTGGTCAAACATTCTCTCGAATGCTTCACTGAGGTTTTCCCATTCGGAAATCGAATACTCTTGCACGAGCCTGGGAGGTGGCTTTGTGATTTGTCGATTCCGGAAAAAAATTCTCAGAAAAGATATGTGGTGCCGGGAGCGGGACTTGAACCCGCGACCTTCGGATGTCTCAGACATTTTCGGTTAGGCTTGTGCGCTCATCGATCGCGACGACAGAAAAATTTCCGTCATCTGTACCCTATGAGTCCGACGCGCTACCAACTACGCCACCCCGGCAATATCTCCGGCCAACTGACTACCCCATTTGAGCATTACAGTCATGCAGGGGACGGTTCTGGGTTCGCTAGCCTGAATTCTTCCTTCACTGGCAAGTGAATTAATGAGGAGAATACACCTACTGCTATTCCTATCCACCAAACCATAGTGTAACTCCCTGAAATATCGTACAACACTCCTCCAAGGTATACTCCAACAAAACTACCCAACTGGTGTGAAAAGAAGACTATTCCATACAGGGTTGCCATGTATTTGAGGCCGTAAATATGGGCTACTAAGCCGCTGGTCAATGGTACGGTTGCAAGCCAAAGGAAGCCCATTGCGAAGGAGAATATAATCACCGTATTTGCTGTAATTGGAGTCATTATGAACCAAGCAGCGGCGATTGAGCGGCCGGCATAAATCCCGGATAAAAGCCACTTCTTTCCATATCTATTGCCGGCCCAACCGGCCAATAGAGTACCGAGTATGTTGGCCGCACCAATTACTGAAATCGCTAATCCGCCTAGTGCGGCGGTTGAATCGATTCCGAGGTCGCCGCACCAACCGCTGCTCTCAATTGATTCAGCGAAGGTCATCTCTGTGACTAATGCAGGGAAGTGTGCGGTGATGAAGGCCAGTTGGTAGCCACAGGAAAAGAATCCAACGAAGATCATCATGTAAGATGGATCCTTGAAAGCGATTCTGAGTATTTCTCCAAGGGTTTCCTCGATTTCTTCCTTAGCCGCGCGCTCAGGTGCCCGCATGAATGGAAGAAGAAGTAATACTGCGAGAATAGATGCAGCGAATATCATGAATACCGATTGCCAAGCCATGCTTTCTAGCAGAACTACAGCAACCATCGGACCTACTATCTGGCCGGCCGAGCCAGCCGCGGTAGCAATGGCCAAACTCATCGAGCGATGCTCGGGAGCGCTGGCTCTACCAACGACGGCTAGAATTACACCGAATCCTGTGCCAGCGATACCGAATCCAACTAGGATTTCGTAGAATTGAATGGCTAATGGCGAAGTCGCTCCTGTAGTCAAAACTAGGCCTATAGCATAGAGCACGGCTCCGAGGATGATAGCCTTCCTATCTCCTATTTTTTCGGCGAATGCACCAAAAAATGGGGCACCGAATCCCCAAGCCAAGTTTTGGATTGCAATTGCTAGACTAAACTCCGCTCGAGGCCAGTCAAATTCCTCTTGAATTGGGATTTGGAAAACTCCGAAAGAAGCTCGTATTGCAAAGCCGACTAATACGATTATACAACCAACAAGCAACACTGGTGTAATCAGCCGCGGACGGTTTTCCATGCAGCGCCATGTGGTGCTTTGCATATCGTTATTGCTTATTTCGGGTTTTGAGAATCAACCTGTGCCGCCCATACCCTTGATGAATAGCGAGGCTTCCGACATTCGTGGTCGACGTCGATTCCGCCCTGCGTGCAAGCGCATATTCGGGTAAGAAACGCCCTAAGGGTAAGGAATCGAAAAAAGAGGAAGTAAAGAGTCGAAAAATTGAGCCTTTCGAACCCGGAGAGGCTTTTGAGAAAGAAAAGGCGGATGCTTTTTCGATGTGGCTAGTAATCGCATTCGGGTTGGCAATGGGGGTCTTTATGAGATACGTAATTATGCCCACACTTACCAAACCTGAAGCAATTCTTTGGGTACTTCCGGTATCCCTAGTTGTGGTCCTACCAACCATGCACAAGCTTTTGATTCCAAATCATTGGTCAGATCGATATGATAATGGGAATTGGTTTAGAGCGAGCTTCCTATACATTTTCTCTTGGTTAGCAATCTCATTCCTCTTGGTTAATCCGCCCCTTGCTGATATTGCCCCACCAACGCTGGCGAATGGAATTGATATCGAAGAAAATGAAGCCATACAGTACGTGGGTTGGGTGGATGGGACCTATACAATTGCACTCAACCAAGGATCTGTTGATGTTGTACTAGGAATGGCTGTAAGAGACAACGTGGATGCAGAAAACGCAACCGTGCAAGTCAGTTTCTGGAAATATGGAGCGTTGGTTAACGAACTTTCAAATGGTACTGCATCAGATTTAACCGAAGCCAGAGCTACTTTCAACTCGGTGAATAATTCATGGATAAGTGTCGATAAATTAGGGAATCCAGTGGTTATCCAGCACTCAGAGGATATTGGCCTAGCATGGGATTTGGGATCTCTCACTCCTGGTCAGTATGAAATCAAAGTTCGTTTGAGTGAAGTTGGCGATCCTTGGGATGAGAATGTCTGGGAGAAGACATACAAGATTGCTGTAGTCACAGTTGCGACCGCATAATCAAAAATCAAATCACTTACCGATTAAGGAACAAATTGTTCCAGTCATTGCGTCGAGTTGCAGAGCTTCTCCCCCACCCTCAACCATTCTGAAATCGGTCTCAGCCATCGCTTCTGTAACTGCCAACTTTTGCTTTTCATCGAGGAATGCAACATCTCCCAATCCTCTATGCAATTGATTGACCATATCTGTACCCGCCAATCCATACTTATCCAACAATCCCTTGAGTCTTCGTCGAGCTGGTTGGAATCCATCTTCTTTGCAAGCGAGTAAGTATCCGTGCAACTCCTCTGGCGGGGCGGTTGCAGTGGTTTCGTAGATAAGATCACGAGTTATAGTTGAT
>CALEIW010000189.1 GCA_937876055.1 uncultured euryarchaeote | reverse complement strand
GCCGTGGTCGGTTATCCAAACACCTGCATGGTAGTGAGTCCAATAGACGTGACCGCTCAATCCAGTATCTCCATTGTGAGGGCTGAATATGTATCCACCAGGGATGTAGTGATGAGGGTGTGTTGAACCATCTGCCAGAGTGCTTTCTCCCGGCAACTTCCACTTGGAAACTAAGAACGGCTTGGTTGGATCAGTTGTGTCGATGGTCCATATGTATCCAGTATGGTTTGCGTTAGATCCGTATTCTGGAGCGATGTATGTGTAATGCCTCCAATTTTCACTGTAGGTAGCGTCATCTGGTCCAGTTCCACAATGTTCAGGCCAGGTCTCTACAGGGTCATACTCACTGATTCCTGAACAAATCAGATTGTCTTGAGGAACTGCATAGTGGATGTTGTCATTTCCATCATTTGCGTCCAACCAAACATCAGGGTCCATGTTTGCATGGCCGCCGCCATCAGGCCCATACCATCCTGCATCATCTGTGGGGCAACCAAGCCAGCGGCCGGTTTCTGGTGGCCAGGAAATACCAAGTGGGTCTGCAATTTGAGGAGGTTCAGAGACATCAACGAGCCTCAATCCAGCCCCCCAATATGAGACCGCCAACATCTTTTGCTTAGTTATCGGGTGGATGAAAAACACGTTATCGTGATTGAAAATAGATCCTCCACAGGTTGTTTGTGGCTCGGGTGTGTATCCGCCCCAGCGAATGATTTCTCTGCTTGCATTTTGTTGCTCGTTGTTGTTTGTGGGATTTAGTCCTTCGAAATCAATCAGAGCATAGAAAATTTGAGTTCCTTTGTAGAATGTTCCACTAGAACCTTCTACCATTTCGGGGTAAGGGTCTGCACCGAATAGGAATAGATGACAATCATCCTGCCATAGAGCGGTTGGATTCGATGGTTCCCAATCGCAATAGACATGCAGGTCTTGGTTATGGAAGCCCGCAGGTGGGTTATCCCATTCCGCGACCTTGATTGGACTTGTCTTATCTCCAACATAAATCAGGTCAAGCCGGTTTGCCCCGCTGTTAGCATCGTCATCATTTGGAATCGGGTCTAGTTCTGAATTGGTTAATTCGTGATTTACCAAAACCCAATTATTGTCCGAGGTCACCTTGATGTCAATCATTCTGGCTATTTCTGCATAGTAAGTCGACAGTAGTCGAATGTCATTGGGTCGGCTGATATCCAGAATTTCAAATTGGTTGTAGGAAGATACGTATGCATAGCAGCCACCTGTTCCATCTCCATAAATTTCGCAATCATCTAGGAAATTCCCTTCAATTGCGATTTCTGAATTATCTCCTGGAGTTGGACCTGTATTCTTGAATTCATCAAAACAAGGCCTTCCAGCCACGTTATCCAA
>CALEIW010000188.1 GCA_937876055.1 uncultured euryarchaeote | reverse complement strand
GCTTCGCAGCAGGGTTGTGAGTAAGCGGCCAGATCCAGAACCCTGTCGCGATCAGGACCTCGGTAAGTTCGAGGTTACTGTAAGGGATGGGGCCGCTAGGCTGGGTAAGTTATTCACAAGACACGGAGTTTTAGAAACTCCAATGTTACTGCCTGTAATCAACCCCAATATTCGTACCATTGAACCTCGAGAGATGTGGGAAAAATATCGAGTGAATGGTCTAATCACGAACTCCTACGTTACTTGGAAACACGACAAGTTGCGTGAACCTGCACTCGAAAATGGAATACATTCCTTGCTAGATTTCCCAGGAGTGATTGTAACAGATTCTGGAACGTTCCAATCCTATGTGTATGGTGATGTAGAGGTAGGAGTAGAGGAAATTGTCGATTTTCAAAAGAAAATCGGAGTAGATATCGGGACGATGCTAGATGTATTTGGCCGACCCGATATGTCGCGAGAAGAACTTGAGCATGCGGTAGAAGAAACAGCAAATCGCGCATTGCTTTCACTAAATACCGCAGGGGAAGATATGCTCCTGAATGGGCCTGTTCAAGGTGGTCTTCACGATGACCTTAGGGCTCATGCTGGCGCTTTAATGGGAGAAGTTTCAGGAGAGCATCGAGGATTTGCAGTACATCCAATTGGAGGCATAGTTCCCCTAATGGAAAAACAAAGGTATCTAGAATTATTTCGCATCCTACTATCTGCTCGGTCTACAATTCCGCCAAATAGACCAATTCACATGTTTGGTTGCGGTCATCCAATTCTATTCCCTATGTGCATTGCTCTAGGTGTAGACCTCTTCGATTCCGCAGCCTACGCTCTATTTGCCAGAGATGACAGATTATTGACTCCAAATGGAACAGTCAAGTTGGGAGATTTAACTGAATGGCCTCATAGTTCCTCAGCCCTATTCCCCTACACTCCAAATGAAGTTCGTGAAATGGAAAGGGATGAGCGCTCCACTCTCTTGGCTCACCATAACCTAGAGGTCACTCAAGCAGAACTAGCAAGATGTAGGGAGGCTGTAAGAAACGGAACAATTTGGCAATTGGCCGAGCAACGAAGTCACGCAAATTCTAGACTTCGAGAGGCCTTCGAATGGGTCCTAGAACAATTGCAAGAACCAGACGAAGGACCTGTTGCTGAAAGCGCTCTCAGAACCATAGCCTCTACCAACCCTGTCCGAGGTTCTGCTGAGCAATTTTCTGATGATATTGATAGCCGTCCACATTTACTTCATTTGAATGCCTTATTGGCTATGAGATGGAGACGCCCCGGTTCGTGGTGCGATGGCTCTAATGATAATG
>CALEIW010000187.1 GCA_937876055.1 uncultured euryarchaeote | reverse complement strand
ACTTCAAGGAATTCTTCTAGGCCGTGAATACCGAGTTCACGGCCGTTACCAGATAGCTTGTAGCCACCAAATGGAGCACTGATATTGAATGCTCCACCATTGATACTTACCTGTCCTGTTCTCATTTTACGAGCAAATTGCAAAGCCCTCTCTTCATCACCAGACCAGACACCTCCAGACAAGCCGTACTCTGAATCATTAGCCAGTGCAATTGCTTCTTCCTCTGAATCGTAAGTTGTTATCGATAGGACAGGACCGAAAATTTCCTCCCGAAAAATGGTCATATCCGAAGATACGTCAGCGAATACAGTTGGCTTGACGTAAAATCCTGAATCAAGCCCATCAGGCATTCCTTCGCCTCCGGCAACTAGCGTTGCACCCTCGGAAATTCCAGAAGAGATGTAGCCGGCTACCGATTCTTGTTGTCTCGCGGAAACCATGGGCCCGCAGCGCATGGATTCATCCATTGGGTCGCCTACGGAATAGCGGGCCATTGTTGCAGCGATTACCTCTACCACTTCATCACGTGCAGCTGCTGGAACGATTAGTCGGCTTAGGCTGGAACATTCCTGCCCGGAATTGTTGAAGCAAGCGTAAACGGCCATTTTGGCGGCCTTTGCTATGTCGGCATCATCGAGGATTACATTCGCACTCTTTCCACCTAATTCCAGAGTTACTCGCTTAACGGTTGGAGCGGCTGCTTGTGAGACACTCACACCAGCACCGGTTGAACCGGTGAAACTGACCATGTCTACCTCTGGGTGCGAAGATAGAGTCTCTCCGATTTCTCTTCCATGCCCTGAGACGAGATTGAAGACGCCAGCCGGAAGGCCGATTTCATCAATGATGTCTGCGAGAATAAATGCGTTCAGTGGAGCCTCTTTTGATGGCTTGAGAACCATTGTACACCCTGCCGCTAGTGCCGGAGCAACCTTGCCAATAATTTGGTGGAGAGGAAAATTCCATGGAGTAATCATCCCCACCACTCCTATTGGTTCTTTGACGATTAAGGAATTACGAACCTCTTCTTCCCAATCAAAAGAATCCAACATTTTCGCATAAGATCGTGATACCACTCTTGGAGTTCCCACCATGGCCATTCGACTGTAATTGATTGGGGTTCCGACTTCTGCAGTGATTAATTCAGCGATTTCTTCTCCTCGCTCAGCGATTGCAGCTGAAATCGCATTGAGGTAGCCTTGCCGCTCTTCAATGCTAGATTGCGACCAAGATGGAAATGCAGCACGTGCCGCAGCTACGGCTTTTTCAACATCATTAGCACTTCCAACCGGCACCGAACCAATGCTTTGTTCGGTTGCAGGATTGACTACCTCAATACTACCTTCTCCACTTGCAGCAACCCACTTTCCGTCGATGTAGATGTTCTCGCGCGCGTGCATGTACTATGGCGGCACGGCGCGACTTATCACATTCATGCAGTTCAAAAGTAGAGACCACATCGGCCTTCCATGGGAATTGTAGTTGATCGTCATGATGGCGGAGTAGCCGTTGTGACTATTTCAGAAGAGGCTGCTAGGAACGCTTTATCCCGAACTTCGATCCATGAAATGTCCAATGTGATGGGTGGTTTACTCGATGATTTTACCTGTAAGGCAATTGTTCTGACTGGAACAGGTCGATTTTTCTGCACAGGGGCGGATATTGATGAGTTCGCAGACTCAATTGATGATGGTTCCATTGGAAACCTCGTTGACAAATTAACCAGTGTATTACACCCTCTTGAATTGCGTTTACGACGTAGTCCAACCGTATTTATTGCAGCAATTAATGGAGCTGCGGCAGGGGGCGGATTGGGTCTCGCACTTTGCGCTGATTATCGCCTGTGTATTCCAGAAGCAAGACTTGCAGCAGCCTTCTTCTCACTAGGGATCTCACCTGACGGAGGTTCGACCTGGCTTCTTCCACGCTTGGTTGGATACCAACGGGCTCGCCGATTTTTCTTTGATAACGAAGTTTGGACAGGCGAGCAAGCACTCGAATATGGAGCGGTAGATGAACTGGTAAATTCAGATAACCTTCTCGAAAGAGCCATTGAGATCGCAACAAAATGGGGTTCTTGGGCAGAGGCGAGTAAGCAAGGCACTAAGCAATTACTAGATGCCTCATCGACAACCTTCATGGAGACTCAACTTGAATTTGAAAAGGCTTTGATTACGGCTGCTTCACTTACCCCCGACTTTGCAGAAGGGGTCTCGGCTTTCCTAGAAAAGAGAGAAGCCAAATTTGGGGCTTCAATAGAAGAAGAGTGATTTTGAATATTGCAAATAGGGCATTAAAATGAATTATACCTCAATGAAAAAACGCAAATCAGTTTCTTATTCTAAGGACTTAGAATTTCCAATTGACAAAGTTTGGAGTCTTATTTCGGCACCTCAGAATTTACAAAATTGTCATCCTTTTTGTAAAACTAATTCAATAATTGAATGGGATGATCAGCATCACGATATTCTACTATATCTAAACGGAAGAAAATTTTACCGAGAAGTCTTGATTTGGACACCGATGCAAGGTTATGAGTTAATTATCGGGGAAAAAAACGGGCCAAAATCCTACGTAATTTGGGAATTGTTTGAGATTGGAAGAAATAGAACAAAACTCAAAATCACGGTTTTTCCTCATTTGTTTGAACGAATATCAGGTTTTATTCCACTTTTTCCTTTTTGGATAAAACCAAGATTGAGTCGTTACCTATACTCCGTAATATCTGGATTTGAGTATTATCTTCAGAATGAAAAGCCGGTACCTAGGAATTATTTTGGCCGACACCCGTGGTTTTCTTGATGCAATTATTGTCAATTACGAAGTTTAACAACTCCCACAATTATCGCAATAATGCAAGACAGAGCAGCAATATTTGCCAATGTAATCGCTACTGAGCCAATTATGATTCCATAAAGCAACCACAAGATAAGAGAAATTGAAACCAAAGCGAAGGTTGGTAGTGAAATCCCATCATGTTTCTTTTCAGACCAGACTCTCTTAATCTGAGGAATCCAAGCAATTACTCCGAAAAATCCAGCAAATACTCCGATTACTTCTACCCAGAATGGAATCAAAAAACCCACTCCTATGAATCACGATGGAAGATCCTCTCGATCGGACTTTTCTCCTTCATTCCAATCATAAATTCCTCTTCCGGTTTTTTTGCCAAGACTTCCTTCCGCAACCAGAGAGTTTAGCAATGGATGAGGGTGATATGAATCATCATCAAATGCATCAGCCAGACTATTGAGGATATCTCGTCTTACATCCAAACCGACTAGGTCGGAGAGCTCCAAAGGACCCATAGGGTGTCTGTAACCTAGCCGCATAGCAGTGTCGATGTCACTAGCAGATGCCACTCCATCAGCGAGCATCCTAATTGCTTCATTTCCGAGAACAACTCCCAATCTACTGGTTGCAAATCCTGGTACGTCATTGACAAGAATAGTTTCTTTTCCCATTGCAGAACCGATAGACTGCGCTGCTGCAATGGTGTCATCCGAGCAAGAATCATGACGAACAATTTCGAGTAGTTTCATTATTGGAACCGGATTAAAGAAATGCATTCCGATTACTCTTTCTGGACAATTAGTTGACTCTGCAATAGCAGAAATCGGTAGTCCTGATGTATTGGTTGCAAGAAGGGCATGAGACGGTGCCATCTCCTCTAATTGACCGAAGATTTGCTGTTTCAATTGCATATTTTCGGGAACTGCTTCAATAACCAAATCAACGCCGTCAACCGACTCTTTCAAATCAGTAGATTGAGTAATGTTAGCCGACCAATTGGCTTTCTGTTCCTCAGTAGTTTTTCCACGAGCGATTCCTTTCTCCCAGAAAGTATCAATGGTGTTCATTCCCTTTTCTAGTCCTTCAGGAAATGCGTCATAGAGTCTAGTTTGCCAACCTGTTTGGGCGCAAACCTGGGCGATTCCTGCACCCATCGTACCGGCGCCGATTACGGCGACGGTACGAACGTCCATTGAATCACTCCCTACCATAGGCTGCTAGGGCCGCTTGGAATAGCCGTTGTCGAGGGACATCATGCTCTAGGAAGCAGGTGAATGGTGCTACGTCCTTTAGCAATTCAATCGCAGAGACGTAAGCGCCGTAGATGAATGGGTCAGCTACTTCTGTAGCGGGAATATCAATGCCTAACTTTGCTAAGCCTTTGCGCGTATCTTCATCCCAAATTGCGTAGGTATGATGGGTGAAGTGCAGGTATGCTGAGAGTCTACGGATATCTGATCTAGCACCTTCTGTGAAGGAGTCGATAAGTAGAGTGTCAGGGTATCGAATAGCGTACATTGCTAGTTTAACTTCTCTAGTGGTTTCCTCTCTCCATTCCCGCTTGCCTACACTCATCCAGTCATCTACCATATCGAGCATGTCGTTGGTATATGGTCTGTGAATGCGATAGAGTAATTCTTCGTATCTCTCTGGTTTTTGTTCCGAAGAGTGGTGGTGCTCATGGAATAGTTCAGTAAGCCTGTCAAAGAATGGCTTGCAGCGTTCCTTATCAAAGGCGAGTAGTGCTAGATGTTGCATCTTCAGTCGCCCTTCCACTCGCGGTATTGAATCCATTCTTGTTGCATGTATTCATTCATCAGACGGTCTTCGTCTTCATCGGTCGGTAGTACATTTACAAGGTAAGCATCCCAATCAGCATCGCTGCCTTCGAATTCTTCGCCTTCGAGAGTGTATTTCTTTCCTGCATATTTTCCAATTCCACGGTTGAATTTATCTGATGGAATTGTCAACTCAGGCTCGCCATCTTTTCGAGCCTTTGAGATACGTCGCATCTCATCTCTCAATTCTTGGAAGTATATTTCTCGGCTTGCCTCGTTGAGATGAGCTCGATCTGCATCATCTTCTGATTCTCTTTCGTCGTATCGTCCCTTTATTCCGTAGACATAGGCCCACTGAGCGCTGCTCGAATCGTCAGTTCCAAACAGGTCCAAACCTGTACTGACCCACTTGTTGATGTATTTCTGTAAGAGTGCACATGGAATTACTCCTTGCTTGACAATCCTTCGTAGTCCATTTGCTCCGGTTCCAAGATGGAAGGATTCCTCCTTTAGCATTGGGCCCATCGATGCGGCCAATGGTTTGAAGGAAGAGGTGCTGAGCATCTTCAGTTGGAACTTTCCATCGCGGTCGATAAAGTGAGTAAAGCAGAAGAAATCAAGCCAATGGTCGATAGGTGCATTGAATGAACCGAGGATTCTGGTTCCTTCCTGGGCATTTCTCTCAAGCAACTTTGCAGCCTCTCTGACGCCATGTTCTCCAAAGTAAGTACAGAGGAGATATGCCATTTGCCAACCATGCCTCTGCTCTTCGCACATGATTCTCAGAGCACTCTTTTTGTCGTACTCTGTTGGGGCTGTAGCCAGTAGGTGGTTTTGCTGCTCAACACTAGCAAACTCGGTATCTCCCTGAACACTCACCATCGAGATAATCGCATCTCTGATGTTTTGCTGAGGGATTTGCATTCTTCTTTGCCACTTTGGCATTCCTTCAAAATCTCCAAATTCGATACTGTTTCCTGCGGTGTCCCAATCGAATTTGATGTCGAATCGGTAGTCTCCCAACCATGAAGGGTCGAAGCCGATTCGAGTCTGCCATTCTTGGAAATCGCTAATCCAGGCTTCAAAATTTGGAGAGTAGTCCTGAACAATCTCTGTCTCGCTCATGTCTAAGGCCAAAGGCAACCTGTATATCAATGACTGCTTCTAAGACGTAGTCTTAGGTTACTGAAAGACAAGTTTACTTTCCTTCGAAGCGAGGAGTACGGCGGTCAACGTAAGCCGCTATTCCTTCCTTCGCATCATCACTGTTGAAGAGGGCTGCTTGCAACTCTCTCTCAAGTGCGAGGTGGTATTCGAAAGGCATCTCAGGCCCAGATTGAACCGAGCGCTTGATGTTTCCAACCGCCAAGGTTGCCTTGTATGGAAGAGTAAATTGTCCGGCATAGTCCAAAACATCTTGGCGGAATTCATCAAGAGAACCATCCCACACATCGTTGATGAGATCCATTTCTTTTGCCTTCTCAAAGGCCATCAATTCTCCACTTACCATATATTCAAGGGCTCTTGACTTACCTATGATTCGTGATAGTCGGGCTGTACCTCCAGTACCGGCTAGAACACCAAGATTAATTTCCGGAAGACCACACTTTCCTGAGTCCTTTCTTGCGATTCTAATATCGCAAGCCATTGCAATCTCTAATCCTCCACCGACGGCGTGACCATTAATCGCGCAAATTACCAACTTTGGAGTCTGTTCGAGCCGACTTAGAGTTTCATTCGCATGAAGGCAGAAATTGTACTTGAATCCAGGAGTGACGGAGTTTAGCATCTGAATTGATGCTCCGGCCGAGAAGAACTTGTGTCCATGACCTGTGATTAGAATCACGCTAACATCATCATTGAATCGAGCCTTAACAACGGCCGTGTCAATATCTCTCATCATTTCATGAGTGTAGGTGTTTGGTCCTACCTCATCCCCTTCTAGAGGAGCACCAGCAGAATTGGATGCAAGTTCGATGATTGCAATACCGTTGTCAGTTACTCCGTAATTCACTAGGCTGTTGGGCATTGACTCTAGGTCTGGCCATGATGTCATAACCTGCCCGACCGTAGGTCGGAATATGAATCAAACGGCGGAATAAATATGCTATTTTCCAGCGTTTTCACAATAGAAACCATGAGATTTTGTATGCTTAAATTTGAGTGGAGGTATTTGACATTGCTTTCTCAGGCGGTTTCGAATCAAACTTATCAGTTGCTAGATTGACCAAAAGGTCACCAAAACAATAGAACGCCCCCACCAACAATGGCGGATTCCAAGTGGTTAAACCGGTCCAAGGGACTTGAGAAGCCCATGTCCAATTTCCAAGAAAAGTCCCCCAGATTTCCATCCCTAAAGCAGCCCATGCCATTGCTGCATAAAGTCTAGGTTGAGGCCCCCATTTTGTGAATCCCAAAACAAGGATGAGTAAAACAACACCAGAAGTATCTCCTCCGGTCAAAGCCCCAAACAAAACTAATGGGACAAATGGAAATAAGAGCGGCATCGCCAACGAGGCCTTGAGGACTCTTGCAAGATGGCGACCTAAGTCGAATAGGAAATAATGGCCTGCTGGAACAAATAGTGGCATTATACCGCGCTGGTACTCATAGATGAGCCAAACTTCGGAAAAGAACAATTCCATGGGTGTAGCGATAATTACGACGGCAATTATTTCGATCCGTTCTTTGCGATCAGTATTAGCGAAAATCCACGCTAAAATACCCCAACACCATATGTTAACAGGCCATTCCGCAAGATTCTCGGAAAGCAATCCACCAGCAGCAGTAGCCGAACACCATAACCCAATGATGATGGTGGCAATGTACAACCAAACTCGCTGGCGCATAAAGCGGTTAGAGCGTCCCCTCTTAGATGGTATCGTGACCTCTTCATTGTAAATTCGGAGATTAATCTCCTATGTATTGAAGACAACACCCTCTATCGGAAACTATGGCCAGCGTGTCGGTAGTTGTTGAACCAGACAAGCTGGATCCTGATTCGTTACGGAATATGCTTGAAACCGAAGGTTGTGGAAGTGTAGTTTCTTTTGTCGGTTTGACTAGAGGTGTCGACCAAGGCGTAGAAGTTCAGCGTTTGGAATTCGATGCATGGGAGGAGCAATTACCCTCGGTATTGCAATCGTTATGTTTCGATGCTTTGGAACGATTTTCTGTCAAATCAATTGTTATGGCTCACCGCACGGGTTCTGTTGAACCTCAGGAACCAATAGTCTGCATTCACGTCGGCTCAGTTCATCGTGCGGAAGGTTTCGAAGCCTGTTCGTGGCTAATTTCTGAGTTGAAGAATCAGGCCCCTCTTTGGAAAAAGGAAGTCAGAGCAGATGGTGAGGTATGGAAAGGTGGTTTGGGTTAATTCATTCCCGCCATTATTTCATCAACAGCGTAAGGGACATTAGCAGAGATTCCCTCTACCATCATCCACCCGTGGCCTTTCACTCCGTCTCCTACGCAACGGATTCCGTCTACACCGACATCCATTGGTAACTCAGCTCCTTGAGGTGCTCGATTACATGGCCAATTTCGATGATATGTATGGACACAGATTTCCTCGCCGTGGTCAGCAAGCCATGGAATTGCCTCATAGAGATCTTCTCGCCCCTTGCTGATTTCCGATTTCACAGATGCATCCGGAACATATTGGTGAGTGATCATCAGGTGTTTTCCTTCAGGTGCAAGACTGGGGTCCGAGAAGGTTGGAATTACGAATCCGCCAACTCGATCTAGATTCGGTAACATAGTCACTCCGCTACTCCTGACGGGAATATCGTCGTCTAGTGCAAAGCAGAATCCAATTCCCCCTACTGCTTGCGTCGTTTCGATTTGTGTTTTGACATCATTTCCAACTTCAAAATCATCTGATAGGGCTTTGATTAGATTAGGATGCCCTCCATTATGGATAATCGAATCAGCACCAACCCAGGTTGCCTCTTCTCTTCCTCGACGTCGAACACCTACACAGAATCGATTGTCCTTGGTTTCCTCCTCGGCACTACCGGGAAGAATCTCAGTAACTTCGTGACTGAGTTTTACTCTCGCCCCATTCTCTCTCAAATCCTTCCTTAGGCCATCAATCACTCCCTTACAACCTCCTTTCGGGACATGAGGGCGGTCGCTCCAGAATGAGTTCTGTAGGACACGGACAACTGAAGAAGCAGGCATTTGATCGAATCTAAGGCTAATTGCGAAATTCGAAAAAGCGTCAACAAAATCAACAAATTGTGGGCTAAAGTGTCTATTCAGCCAAGTTTTCCCATCTTCAGATTCGTCTCCCCACGGCTGTTTTGCACCCTTAGTTAGTAGACGTGGCATGTTCAGAGTATCTTTAGCGGTAAACCAAGGTAAAACACCGTAGATTGAATTTGCACCCTGAAACTTACCATCTATCATTTGGCAAGCAAAATGACTTGTAGGGAGTAATTCGACTCCATGCCGACCTAAATCTAGACCGCCCTTACTTTTCTTTCCTAAAATCAAATCCGCAAACGGCCCCTTCTTGCCATGAGGGATCATATGTACAGCACCGGTTGGGATTTGATATCCATCGTGGTCATGCTGCGTAAATCTCCCACCGGCAAAAGACATCCTTTCGTAGACTGTTACATCGTAATCTTCGGTCTGTGCAAGTTTAGCAGCCGAAGACAGGCCGCCTAAACCTGCTCCGATTACCAATGCTTTACTCTTCGACAAATCCACACCTCAAGCGTAAACTAAAGCTCCAGTTGGACACCAAAGCAAACATCTGAGACAATCTGTGCAATTATCTTGAATCACTTCGCACAAACCCTCGACGATCAAAGCATCATCTTTGCAGGCCATAAGGCAGTAAGAACAACCAACACAGAGTTGGTCTAATACCTGTAAGGTCATGCCTTCAGAAGTCGGCTTATCGTGGTCGACTCCCGACTCTAATTGAGGCACCTCTCCTGGAGTTGCCTTGTCACGGAAGGCCTCTGCCATGTATCGTGGCTTTGGTTTGGGTATTTCAGCGCAGTGATTCATTCCGCACTAATGATTAGGGATGTGCACCCCCCGGTTAATTGGAGGCCGCGAGTTTGAAGGATACAATTACTGGAATAATTGATGTTGGCTCGAAGCCAATAGTATCTCGTGAAGCAGTTGCAACCGGCCTTCTTCATTTATCATCCGCAAGTCTCGATGTCGTTGCGAATGGAAGATCTCCAAAAGGCGATGTTCGCGAAGCTTCGACGGTTGCAGTAATTCAGGCAGTCAAGGAAACTCCTCGAACCCTTCCTCATTGTCATCCAATTCCAATTGAGGGTTGTACTGTTGATTGGTCAATTGAGAAAGATTCACTGCGATGTACAGTAACGGTTCGAACACACTGGACTACTGGGGTGGAGATGGAGGCTTTGTGTGGAGTTAATGCAGGCCTTTTGTGTGCCTGGGATATGCTCAAATCTGTTGAAAAGGACACTAATGGGCAATATCCGGTCGCCCAAATTGATGGAGTAAGGGTACTCAAAAAGAGCAAGGGCGACCCGCATGATTGAAGGCTGAACGCTATTCGAGGTATTCATGGCGACCATCGATTTAGAGAGTCATTTTCTTGCTGCGACCGAAGCCGCTGCGATCGCAGCCGCTGCATGGCGTGGAAAGGGAGACGGTAAAGCCGCTGATGGAGCAGCTGTAGAAGCCATGAGAGCCATCTTCGACGAGGTTCCATTCGATGGTAGGGTTGCTATCGGAGAAGGAGAGCGAGATGATGCTCCAATGTTATGGATTGGAGAGCCTCTAGGTTCTATGCAAGGTAACTCGGACGCGCCCTCAATCGATATTGCAGTAGATCCTCTCGAATGCACCAATCACGTGGCACATGACTTACCGAATGCAATGGCAGTACTTGCTGCAGCACCACGTGGCACTCTACTTCATGCACCTGATTGTTACATGAATAAAATCGCAGGTTCCGCAGAATTAGAAGGTGAAATTAGCCTCGATGCTTCTACCTCCTACAATGTTGAAGCCGCTGCCGCGGCCTTGGGAAAGAAGGAGTCTGAACTCAATATCGTCGTTATGGATAGGCCGCGACATGAGAAACTGATTTCAGAATTGAATCAACATAATGTGAACATTGTATTGATTGGGGATGGAGACGTCTCAGCGGCGCTCAATGCTGCTGATCCTAAATCGGAAATCGATATGCTAATGGGGATTGGAGCCGCGCCAGAAGGAGTAATCACAGCCACTGCATTGAGGGGTTTAGACGCCCCGTTTGAAGGTCGACTTGTGTTCAAGAATGAAGGGCACAGGGAGCGCGCTGAAGTGATGATTGATGGAGATATAGAGAGACTTTGGGGAAGAGATGAACTCTGTGCTAGCGAAGATGCAGTATTCATCGGCACAGGAGTTTGCCCGGGTAGGACCTTTGGAGTCGAAGAATTATCAGATGGTCGATTTTCAGTTCAATCAGAGGTTATTGATGTAGCATCTGGCGGTCATAAATTCGTTGATAACATTCGCTCAGCATGAATCAAATTCCATACTTTACGAGCAAAGGATTCTTTTCCTAATCCCACCACGTCCGGCCGAGGTTCACATATGGACACCGAACTACTTGAGAAAACAGCGAGAGAACTTGTAGCACCTGGTAGAGGAATTCTCGCCGCGGATGAGAGCAATGGAACAATGTCAAACAGACTAGAGGCTGTAGGGGTAGAACCTTCTCCAGAAACCCGTCGAGCTTACCGTTCAAACATATTTGCTACACCAGATTATGAATCTGCGATTAGTGGTGTTATTCTCTTTGATGAGACAATTCGTCAAACTATGGACGACGGTACACCAATCCCTGAATATCTCGCAAGTAGAGGAGTTCACCCGGGAATAAAAGTAGATACAGGGGCTAAGGAATTGGCTCATCATTCTGGTGAAAAGGTCACAGAAGGATTGGACGGACTACGGGAAAGGTGCATGGAATACTTCGCCTTGGGTGCTAGATTTGCAAAATGGCGAGCAGTAATCAGAATTGGAGATGGAATGCCTAGTGATGCAAATATTTCCACTAATGCCCATGCTCTTGCAAGATACGCAGCCATCTGCCAAGAACAGGGTTTGGTTCCAATCATCGAGCCGGAAGTCTTGATGGACGGCGATCATGATTCACAAACCTGCTTCGAGGTCACTGCAAGAATTCTCGACGCTACATTTGCAGAGTGTGAAATTCAGGGCGTCCATATTCCTGGGGCTTTACTCAAACCGAACATGGTCTTACCCGGCAAATCCTGCGAAGACCAAGGAACTCGCGAAAAAGCAGCACAGATGACCGTGGATTGCCTGACAGCACACGTTCCACATGAACTTCCAGGTATTGTATTTCTTTCAGGAGGTCAGTCGGATGAGGATGCAACAGCACACCTCAATTTGATGAATAGTATGGCTGTCGAACACCCTTGGCAATTATCCTACTCTTATGGTAGGGCACTACTGGCACACGCTTTGCAAACATGGGCAAGCGGTTCTAATGAAGAGAGTCAGAATGCATTTGCCCATCGAGCGGCAATGAATAGTCTAGCTCGTAGCGGCGAATGGTCTACAGAATTAGAAGCTTAATCGTAAAGACTTGAGTTTCAATTCTCGCCGTCTAGGACTCCAGGTCTCAATGTCCATACACAGATTTCGTAGCGGCCGGAGAGTGCACCGCCGCGCTTTGTTGTTGCTACCTTGAGTATGTCTTTGTCCTTTGAGAGAACGTTACCGAGTTGTTGAGGGGTTGTTCCATGTCTCATTGTTGAGTTCACGTGTTCGAGGATTTCTGTGGTATTTGCCTCTCCTCGGTCGTTTAGGAATTTCTTTATTTTCTGTCTTAGTCTTGTTGTGCGCATTATTATCTCTCCTTGTTTTTTCCGGACTCTTTCCTCTCGTGATGTTCAACCCAACCATTTGATGCCCATTCCGAGACAGGCGATTCGGCTCTTCTCATGCCGCTCTTTCGAACAGTACCTATTCGGGTGATCTGATCATCCGATTCCAGTATGCTCGTTATGTCCGAGGGGCTGTTTGCAGAATCTATCTGGTTAGCTAGCCAAGCAGAAATCTCGATTGTATTTCGCGGTCGCTCAGAGAGGTATTTCCGAATCAGTTCACGCAAGTTCCGCGAGCCCATTTCTTCCTATTCCTCCGAGTCAAACGCACCGCATATCGAGTCCGTTACCGACAGGACGGCAGACGTTGATATAACAGTTCTGCACCTTACAGGGTCAATTAGTTACAAATAGTTGCACAGAAGTAACTGGATTTCATGACAAAAATCAGTGTAGAAATGAAACTGTTAATTTTTCCATAAGAAATGTGTAACAAAATGTAACTAACAAGAATAATTTAAGTAGGACAGTCTAACTAATTGAATTAGGAGAGGGCAATTAGTGTCGGATGAACTGCAAATCACCAATTCTTCATCCGATTCGTTTACTCTCAAGAGAATTCGTAGTGCACACCGTCGTCGATTACTAGATCGATTAACCGACGGGGGCACAACAGTGAGTGTCCTAGCTCGCGATACGGGATTGAGAATTCCTCACGCTTCTGCTGAACTTAGAAGAATGAGAAACGATGGACTGGTCGCCAGCGACCAGGTAGCCGGCGCACGTGGCGCACGGCTACACCTTACGCAATCTGGTTGGGAAGCAATACGTTCTGATGAGTTGGCTAGGGCAGTTGAGGTGCTACCATTACCCACTCCTTCAAACAAATACTGCTTGCTTGCTAGAGACGGGCCCAATATTCTCTTGGGACTTCTTGCCCCGATAGACACTCCACTTGTTCTTATCCCAGATCGCCCTACAAGAGGTTCTAGCACAGAAGTGGCCTCCACAGGAAACGAAGGGGTCTCGTGGATTTGGACGGTCTTGAGAGAGAGAGCTCCAAGATGGTTTAACCTGAACAATATGGAAATGCTACCGAACCCCCCTTCGAGTCATGACCCAGAAACCATTTCTTCCTATGTAGGAGAAAATCACACACTTGGAATTGTAAGAGCCCGTTTAGTCGATTCAGATAGGCCGGTAGCATTGGCCCCAGGAATCTGGTTTGAATATCCGTCACGTCGTCCAGACCCACCTCTGCCAGAAGCTAGCCACCACCGAGGGGCATGGATTCTGGGTAATTGCCATAATCAATCCCCTGATATTCGGCCAAAAGACCCGGTATCTGCAGTTATGGAAGAGAGGTTACCAAAGAGCATGCTACTACGAACTGCTAGAGCTAATGCGCTAGTAATCGCGGATTTGGGAGGATTAGACACCGTTGGCCAGAATTTTCCAATTTCCTGTTTAGATTCATGGATAATTCGAGCCCATCCTAGATTGTCCCCTTCAGAAAGGCGACGAAGGCTGAATAGTTTGAGAGAACGCTTGACTTCAACACGAAGGGTGAGGACTGAAGAATCTACATGGAGGCGCTTTAGGAAGGATTGGAAGGATGCGACTTTTTCCACAGAAGAAAGCGGATTGAGATTGTTTGATACTCGTGGTTTAGCGGCTACGGCAATAACTTCGTTAATTGAATGGGCAGTATCCGAACAGAATCGACCTCCATTGGTTTTAGAGATCCCGGATACAATTCCGGATGATGTCCTTAGTGCTGTGATTTCCCATCCTAAATTGAGATTAACACTTTCATCCCACCCGCGCCAACCGCTAGAAATTTTTGATGAACTTATTGTTGACCCCCTAAGACCTCTTCCTTGGCTCAGGCTTCGTACTCTTGGCGGTAGAGATATGCCGGTGCGATTGGTAGATCCGGTACCGACGGCACCAGAAGTAACTGAGGATGATGAGGTAGCGCCTTCCCCATGGGAAATCTTGGGTTTAGATAATGAAGATATTTCTAGCAATTTAGTGGACTCATCAATGATTGGTTCAGCAATCGCACAGTTCCCTGAAGGAAATGAAGACTGGTCAAACATGATGGAGGCAAGTTATCCAATAGCCGCTTGGATAGCATCTCCCCCAAAGACACGCTGGCATCGTTGGCAGAGATTACGTTCTAGGCTTGATTCTGAATGGATTGCCCTACTAGATTTGGAATATTTACCTCTTGAAAGACTTGCCGAAGTTGCCGACGAAGCACCTCCAAGGGTGTTGGAAATTTTTGCTGAGAAACTTCGCTTACTTCTGCACAATGATTCCGAAATAGGCCTCCGTACCCGGCCCGCCACTGATCCTGCAAATGCATCTCCAGGGGCGTCTTGGGTTGCAGCCCAACTTCTGAGCAATGCTGCTTGGTTACCCGAAGATATGCAAGAGGATCTAATTCGATGGGCTTTGGAGGCTTGGCTTGTCCATCCACCTAGTAATTCTCTAGCCGCACTTCGATCTGTTGATTGGATTTACAATAGCCAACAGGTGGATGTGGCAAATTATGGTCCAGTGTTACAAGGAATTTTGAGAAGGGCTAACGATTTCCCGATTGACCACGACCTCAAGATTTGGTCTTTATTGGTTGAAAGAATTCGTAACTCCAGACAACTGCAGATAGAAGAATTGGAGGCAATTATTGCCAATTTGCCATTAGACTGGTGGGCATTATTGGCTCCTGAACTATTGACTAATCTTCTGGCCGAGGAATCTTCTTTGGATTGGTTGTTTGATAATCCAATACCTTGGAGTGCTGCTATCCTTAGGCCAAAGGGAGAGCCTAGTACTGCACCTGGGTTAGAGGACAGGTATCATCCTGGTTGTAGTCCTGAAATTCGTAACTCGCTTGCTAGAAGGCTGAGGTCAAGGAGTGAACGAGGAACTTTACCAGAAAGTGCCGCTCCACTTCTTGACCTAATGGAATCCCTTGATACGGTTCTTGAAGGAAGTTCACCAAGTACCGGTAGAACCCACCCAATGGTAGGTTGGTTGGCCCAACCAATAGAAAAATGGCCACCAATTAGCAATGAGGTAGCAATGCAAGGTGATTCACAAATCGCAGAGAGAATCATATTGCGAACTTCAGGCTACCATGAGGGATTGTCTGGTGAGCAAAGTCAACTATGATTGAAATTATAATAAATATCAAAAAATCAGTCAATTTCTTGACTTTTTCCTTCTAATTTCTATGCGAGGGGTTCATCAAGGGACCCCATGACCCATTGATGCCCGACCGGCAACACCATGCCGACGAAAGCCCCACGCCGGAGTTAGTAGGATGAATCATGGTACCACGGAACGGGATTTGCCGTATGTCGAAGACCGACGTGACCCACTGCTGGGGAATGATCGTCGGTGCAAAACATGCGGTCGGATTGTGATGGGTCCCCGGACGACCGAGAACGGAAGAGACCGGAATGACTTACGGGACAACCCCACAGTCCAACAGACGTCCCGGGGTGGGTCAGGTGCCCGAGCATTGCGATGAAAGTCACCGTTACTCCCCGGGGCACACACTTTTTCCAAAGGCCTCAAGGCTTCATACACCGGGTGGTTAATGATGCACTCACTAGGATTGGTCGGCGGCACTTTCGACCGCTTCCATGCCGGGCATCGAGCATTGATTGATTACGGCCTTTCAAAGTGTCAGAGGCTTGAGGTATGGTTAACCAGCGATCAAATTGCTCAGGCAAAAGACTCACGAATCGAATCATGGTCAGAAAGGTCACAAAAATTTGTGGAATCTATTGCTGAAGAATCCTCTCGAATATCCATCCATCGACTGGAAGACGAAGATGGACCTGCACCCTGGCACGAGAATGCCTCGGCAATATTGTGCACACCAGAAACATTAGTGGGTTGCGAGCGAATTAATCAGATACGTCAAAGTAATGGTTTGGAATCTCTTGAAATTCTCAAGGTCGAGCACGTAATAGGTCATGATGGCAAACCAATTTCCAGTTCAAGAATACGCCAAGGTGAGATAGACAGGGTTGGTCAACCCTATCTTCCAGATGACGTTGGAAAAGCCAATCTTATCCTGACAAAGGAGGTCGAATCAAATCTAAAAGATCCATTTGGTAAATTATTTGAGGGCCCAGAGAATGATACGAGTGTCGCAATACGCGCGGTTCTGGAAGAAACCTTTGGTAGCCAAGGTCCAATCATCGCAGTTGGTGATGTCACTGTCAAAGCCTTGCAAGATTTGGGAAGTCCAGCAGACATCGCATTAATCGATGGTAAGACTAAGCGGCAGGAATGGGAAGGGGCTTCTACAATCGATACCTCTCTTTACGATAAGAATCTCACCTGTAAGAATCCTGCCGGTCAATTAAATGCTGATTTGTATCATGCTTGTAAAGGTGCAATAGAAGCTTGGAGTAAAGAAAACAAGACGACAATAATTGATGTAGACGGTGAAGAAGATCTTGCACCTTTACTTCTCCACCCAATGGCTCCATTGGGTGCTGCGGTTCTCTATGGTCAGCCAAACCGTGGAGTTGTACTCCGATGGACTGGCTTTGATTCCAAATCACGCTGTAGAGAACTTCTAGCAGCGATGGATAGAGATTGAGAAGAATCTCAAGATTCGGCCTTATCCAATATATTCAGACCGAAACCGAACATGAACGGGATTACGCTGACGGCGAATACACCTGGGTCAACCCAAGTATTGTATTGTGCCGACCATGCAAGATAGAAGAGTATTGCAAAGACAATCATCCAATCTGCAACAGTCTTTCTAATTCCGTGTTCACCGGAAAATAGTCCAGACATGCATTCTGGTAGGCCCTTGATTGCTGATATTGTACCGCCCTCAACGGCCTTATTCATACCCAAATGACCTACAGCAACCAAGACAACTCCAAGAATACCGAATGCAATATCGTCGATTACAACTGATATTCCATCGTGGTCGGTGTATACATCACCGAGAGAGCCATTACTGAGAAATCCAAGCCATAGTGCCTTGAATCCTGGAGAATATGCTCCGGTTGTGATATTGACTATTGTAAGTAATAGAACCCATCCGCCCAACAGTAGCATAACTGTAGAAGCGGTTCTACTTGGGCGGGTAAGCGCCGAGTACCAGTCGTTGTCAGAGAGCGACATCGGATGCGGCGACCTTAGAACTTGGTTTAACCGTTGAGGCCCTAAAGGGCCTCGATAATTGTAGCAGAATAGGTTCAGAAAACCATCGAATTGTGGTTTTTCTCACAAATGGCTCTGCAATCGGTAGCGACAACGAGCGGCTTCTGCGATTAGTGGATCCGCATCGCTCATCGTGGTTATTGCATCGACTGTCTTCGGGATTGCAGAGTTGACCTGCTTGCTCCGGCCACCTCTTCCCTTGCTGACATTTCGAGCCATAATCATACCAAGGGTATCCAGTTCATTTAGCAAGGTAGAAATTCTCCTTGGAGTTAACGGCTCGACATTAACATTTAGACAGGCATCGGAATAGGTTCTGTATACTTCACCAGTAGAGATGTTACGAAGTCCATTATCCTCATTTATTCTAATTGAGAAGAGTACCAACTTTTGATGAAGTGGAAGAGTTTGCAATACGGGAGTTACTTGGTCGTGCTCCAGTTGAGACTGTGCGAGCCTTACATGTCGTGGATCGACCTTTGTCTGAGAGCGTTGTTCTGCCTTTTGCACTGAAATTCGTAATAGGTCCAGAGCTCGACGTGCATCTCCGTGTTCCTGTGCGGCCAAGGCTGCGCAAAGTTGTACAACACCTTGTTCCAGAACGTCTTCTCTCAGACCAGTCTTGGCTCTCTCGGTTAGAATATCCGTAATCTCCGATGCTCCATATGGGTGGAAAATCAAATCCTCTTGACCGAGTCTACCGGACACTCTTGGGTCGAGTAACTGCGTAAAGTGCAAATCGTTACTGATTCCAATGATACAACAACGAGAGCGTTTGAGAATTGTATTGAGGTTAGTTAAATTGTAGAGCAGATTATCACCTGCGCGTTCGACTAAATTGTCAATTTCATCGAGTACGATGATGTGAACGCCTCCAGCACGATCCATTCTTTCGACTAGATGCTCTAGTACTCTGTCGGTGGGCCAGCCAGTAAATGGAATTGGTACATCTCCACGCTGAGACAATTTTGTCGCCAAAGTCTGAACGACTCTGTAGCGGGTATCTACCTGCCTACAATTGATTTCGTAGGTCCTCACAGGTTGCCCCATTTCCCTACCCTTTTCTCCGAGTTGACCCAGGACGAATCTCGTAACCACAGTCTTTCCTGATCCGGGGACACCATAGAGGAGCATATTCGATGGTATGTGGCCGTTGAGAGCATCGACTAAATTTCGCACAAGCGCTTCGACTTCACGGTCTCTGTGAGGTAATGTTGTAGGTTCGAAAGCGTGGTCGAAGGCTTTCCTATCGAGAAATAGGGAATCTTGCCCTAATATCTTCTCGAAAATATTTCCTTCCATTTTTTAACACACAACCGTTTACCATTCCAAGTCTACTAACTCGTCCTATGTCAGGAGTCATCGGAAGCAAACGCGGATTCTTCACGAGGGCGTTGGTGGTAATGAAAGTTGCCGGACCTATGGGGAAGGAATGCCTCATTATGATAGTAAGTAAAATGTTAATGACATATTCTTTCGCTCAACATATTTTCTTGAAAATTAACAACAATTTAGAGAATTTATTGTTTTAATTGACTTAATCGCTTTACTTTTTTCACCGAAGAAACAGCTGTATTTTGTCATTGTCTCGAGTGTAATTGAATTTATCTTCGTGAGTTTGTTTTATCGAACTAATTTATGGCTCAAATTTGTTCTATTTTGATTCTCTTAACAACATTCACATATTTATAGAAGTTATTTTTTCTCATTATTTTCTAACATGAAAATAATCGCCATTCTCTTCAATAACTAATTCGTCTCCATCCTCAAGTTGAATAATTTCAGGCTTCAATTCCGGCCTCGGAAAACCACCTGCTTGTTCGCCAGAATTGGAGTAGTTATGAGTAACTAGAATCGTTGCATGCGGATGCCGTTCAGCCAGTGAGTTGACTTGACTAGGATTGTGATGATTAGGGCTGTTTACGAAATCTGGCACCCCCATTTCAATCAAGATTACATTCGCCACCTTCGACCGATCTTCAATCTCTTGACAAGGCCCAGAGTCACCACAATGTAGTAGTTTGAATCCACTCGTGTGAGTCAACAAGTAGCCATGGGGGTCGGTTTCGGGAGTGTGTGTGACTTGGAACCTCTCGTAACTCCATTCCGAATTTTGTAATTCTCCAGATTCTTCTTCTAGCCAATTAATGTCATCGTTTAGAACTTCATTCAAGCTTCCAGGAAACCCAACATGACTGAGGTTGGAGAGAATCTCTTTACCATTAGGTCTAAGGTAGACATTCAGAGATTTTTCAGCGTTGGAAACAACCTTTCTTTCTAAGATGAAGAATGGGAAACCGAACATATGATCTGCATGCCAATGTGTAAACAATAGATGGTCAATCTCGCCGCTTGATACTCCTGCACGTCGCAATTGTGGTAGTAATGTTGGAGGGGCATCGACCAAAATATTACCATCGATTAAGACTAGTGCGTGCATTCTTCCATGAGGTGAAAAAGCGTTCCCGGTGCCGAGGAACTGCACGCGCGGCATGGCTCTCCATGTGGCGTCTATGACTTGAGCCATTCGGGTCTCGACGCCCGCTACGCGGGCGAACGTCATGCCCCTTGTTTTGATAAACGGACTTTCGCTCGGCGGCATGCTGGTGAGTGCAATGTCCGATTGGAGTGCAAAGAATCCGTATACCTCTAAGTTAACGGAAAATTACGTCCTCAATGGCGAAGGTTCGAGAAAAGAAACCCGTCACATAGTATTCGATTTGGGTGATTCAGGGCTTGAATACAAGGCAGGAGATGCTCTGGGTGTAATTCCACGATGTCCACCTGACTTGGTTGAGAGGCTACTTTCAACAGCCAACTTCAGTGGAGATGAATTGGTTGAAACCCACCTTGGAGAGGCAACTCTGAAGGAAGCATTAACCGACCATTTAGAGATTCACAGAATCTCAAAGAAATGGATTCAGAATCTTGGTACTAGAATGGGTGGTGACGAACCAGTGGAGATAACAATCACCCGCAGACATAGAGTTTCAACTGAGGACGGAACTCTGTTGGTAGATTGGTCCGGCTCAGGAGAAGGCGAAGATGTTCCGCAAGGATACGAAGAAATCGGCGCTGCCTGTGACCCCGCTGAGGCACTTTGGAGAGATATAACTAGCAATACAGATGCGATGGAAGACTACATTTGGTCTCGCGATTATATCGATGCGATGGGCGATTTTGGCCACATTGGATTTACCGCGCAACAATTTGTCGATGGAATGGATCGACTGAAGCCACGTCTGTACTCTATCGCGAGTAGCCCAGACCACGAGCCAGGAACAGTTCACTTGACCGTAGGAATCGTCCGATATTCTCACCACGAACGCGACAGAACCGGTCTCTGTACAGGATTTTTGGCTGATCGTTGTGATGTCGACAATACAGAAATAGGTGTATTCATGTCTCCAACTCGTTCTTTCATCCTACCAGAGGATGGCAATACGGATTGCATAATGGTCGGCCCAGGAACTGGTATTGCTCCTTTCCGAGCTTACCTTCAACAGCGTGATCTGAATGGTGACAAAGGTCGCAATTGGCTATTCTTTGGTGACTGGACTGAGGAAGGAGAATACTACTACCGAGATGAAATGGAAGACTGGAAAGAACGAGGAGTTCTCGATTACCATGACTTGGCATGGAGCCGAGCAGGAGATGAGAAGGTATACGTCCAACATCTAATGGCAAAGCACGGTAAAGAAATCTGGAATTGGATTGATGGTGGAGCCTATTTTTATGTCTGTGGAGATAAGAATTACATGGCTAAGGATGTACATTCAACCTTGATTGAGATCTGTGCAGAACATGGTGGCATGTCT
>CALEIW010000186.1 GCA_937876055.1 uncultured euryarchaeote | reverse complement strand
GAGTACAGATCCAGTGAAGGTAAGTCCGTCTCCAGAATCAACTAATTCGGTCTTTTGCGGTGGCCAGCAAATACCTGTGTTGATACAAACCTGGGTAATCCATTCGATTTTGTTAATGTCGTTTCCTTCATCCAGCGTAACAGAGATTTGGAATTCAGTATTTTCCTTTACCACATCAGCATAACTTAGCGATGAGATTCCTGTTCCTTCAGTTGATGTGGAGTCGTTAACACCGCCTTCGCCAGCACCACTGACTGATAGGGCGAGCATCGCTACCATCAGCAAGGCCAGGAACTGTCGCACAAAACAACGGGGCGGTGGTTATCTTTCAACCTCTTGTAGGAATTACGACTCAAGATTCCAGAGGTCATCTCCAACCCAATGTAGCGTATTGATTGCTTTCCCCTTGTTCATCGCTACCATTTCCTCACCATCTACCATAGCGATTCCCAAGGCCAATGGTTTGCCATGTTCTTCATCACGAACCCAAACCAAATCTCCCGCAGTAACCGCTGGGTCGGCCATTTGCACTCCAGCAGCCATGCAATCCGCCCCATTCATCAGAAATGGAATAGCACCGTGATCTACTGCAGCCCAGCGACCATCTGGTTGCCAAGCGAGTATTCCTCTTAATGTTGGAAACCACTTCTTTCCATCATCCGTTTCAACCTGCATTGCTAATGCTGTCTTGTCAACTAATATCAGGTCACGATTATCGAAATTCGCTTTCTCCAAGAAAGATGATTTAATGTCAATATCTACAGCAATTCTTGCTGACACTTCTGCCGCAATATCCCTGATTTGTTTGAATCTCACTGGAGTTCTGCGGCGTAATCTCTTGTCGCTCACGCGTGCTTGGAGTAAACCACGCTCAATGAACCTCGCGGAGCGATACTTGAGAATATCTTGAAGCGGACAGGCTACGGCGACGAATCATGCTGGTGGTCTGCTTCGACCTCGAAGGAGTGCTAATGCCAGAGGTTTGGATTAACGTCGCCGAGAAGACGGGAATAGAGGAACTTCGGAGGACGACGAGGGACGAGCCTGATTATGACAAATTAATGCGCTACCGGCTTGATATCCTCGATGAGCATGGAATAACAATCGACGATATTCAACAAGTGATTGCAACAATGGATCCATTGCCGGGGGCTAAGGAATTCCTCGACGAAGTCCGTGCGCGATGGCAAGTGCTGATTCTCTCGGATACTTTCTATCAATTCGGGGAACCAATGATGGTCAAACTTGGCCGCCCAACCCTCTACTGCCACGACCTAGAGATTGACGAGGATAGTCGAATGCTTACAGGTTGGAAAATCCGATTGGAAGATCAGAAGAGAATAACTGTCGAAGGCCTACGTGCAATGAATTTCAATACCTTAGCAGTTGGAGATTCTTACAATGATACCAACATGCTAGCAGAAGCACATGCAGGCATACTGTTCCGCCCTCCTCAGAATGTAATCGATGAATTTCCTCAATTTCCAGTCGTTGTGGATTATGCCGCATTAATGGCTGAAATTGAATCCATTGCCGCAGATTTGGGCGAGTGAATTACTCTACACGACCCGTAGGGTCGACTCAGAAAGAACCGCCATAGTCTCCGTTCCATTGAAATAAGGATGGCCGGTCGGCGAGGCGCATGGCACAATGGCATGGTATCTCTCGACGCAAGCCGACCGGCGGACGCTTGAAGCGACCAAACCGCTATCGAGGCAAGCGCCGAAAGGAAATTTCCAGTGAGAAGCAACATGCTTTCATTGGGGATCAAGACGATAACAAAGTGTACCGAAAGCACGCTGGTTCAACTACCGTTCGAGTCATGCAAGCAACTTCGGTCAATGTTAACGATCCAAAGACTGGCAAGACCACTCGCTCGAAGATTACCAGCGTTCTAGAGAATGACGCTGACCCTAACTTCGTTCGTCGAAATATCATCACCAAGGGAGCAATCGCTCAGACTGAGGCTGGCAAGGTACGAATCACCTCCCGCCCAGGTATGGACGGCGCTGTCTCAGGTATACTTCTGGAAGACTGAGGCTCACGAAGCCCTCAAGTCGCACCATTGCCCCGAGTGGACTGGTAGTCGTGTCTTCGCGCAAGGATGAGATGTGGGTTTGGACGGGATATTTCGACTCCCGATTAAGCCGTTCCCAAGGTCGTCGCGTACCCAAGGAAGCAGCGATTCCAACCCCTACTCTGGAAGCTGTTGCTTGGGCTGCCCGCGCTGCTGGAATAACCCGTATGCGAAGGAAGCCCGAGACAAGTCATCCTTCACGTCCGTTTACTCAAGAAGGACGGCTCGAGATTTCAACAAAGGATGCTTTGAGTTCGACAGGCTCTGATTCGAAAGAAGGTGTCCTACAATCGATCGGGCTTCGTCTTAGAAAACAAATGAAAGAGGCGAAGTCGGCAGAATCCCAAGGCGCAAAGAAAGGACCTGCCAAGGGCAATAGGCAACAAAGAGCCCAAAGAAAATCTTTCAAGAAAAAGGGCGGCCAGAGAAAGAAGAAATTCGGCCGGAAGTGATTGACTGTTTTCCATAGAAGTCGCAGTTCCCGATGTTGCGACATATCTGCGTCTACGAGAAAAGGCAGCTATGCGCCCTAGAACAGTTAGCGGAGCTACCAAAGGACTTGGTTCGGAATTGTATTCAGTTTTACTTAGGCATAATGAATCGAATGAGATTGTAGGTATGGGTAGAGTCGTAGGAGATGGAGGAACTGTGTTTCACATTTGCGATATGGCAGTAGAGGAAGAATGGCAAGGCAAAGGAGGCGGTTCTATGATTATGGATTCGCTAATGGAATACATTACCTGTGAAGCATCTGGCTATTCTTACATCAACCTCATGGCAGACGTTGATGGATTCTACGAGAGATGGGGTTTCAAACCTACGTCACCCAATTCAAGAGGAATGTATCTGAGACTTTCAGATTCATAATTATCAGAATGTGCCCGAGTGGCCGGTATTGCCGACCACTCGGGTTACGTATTTCCGTTACTTTGCTAAATTGGTACTAACGATTACTCGTCATGCTTTGCAGCGTACCAGATCATCATACCGAATGCGGTTTTGTTGACCAAGTCAGCAATGTTGTACAGGATGTTCAT
>CALEIW010000185.1 GCA_937876055.1 uncultured euryarchaeote | reverse complement strand
CTTCAACCAAATAAAGCGTAGATTCTGAAATAGGTCTGCCGATCAAATCCTCAATTAGTTGCGAACGCATTTCTTCTGAGCGGGATTCATCGATCAACAGGTCATTCCTGAGAATCGACCCTGATTCACTTCTTTCTCCACGTAATAATCGAATCAATAACATCTCTGAGGCATTGGATTTTAGCATCTCAGGCAACCCTTCTACAGATGTCCAATCTGTATCTCGTAGGCTTCTCGAAAAGCGATTTACGAAAGCGGTATTAGAATCTTGAATCCATGAATCTATTTGATTTGGTGATGATGCTAGTAGAATGCTAGCGATACGAGCCTTTACTTCACCGCTTGATCCGGTAATAAGTTCGTTTAATCGATTTTCAATTTCTTCGTCGATAGTTGCTGAATCCGCTTCAATTATTCCAATCGCAGAGGCTCTGACTGTTTCTGAATCATCATTGAGAAGTTGCAAAATAATCCTAGAATCAACATTTTCCAAATTAGATACTCGCTCTGCAACCGCTCTTCTTACCGCTCTATCATCGACAATCAAGGCTTCTGCAATCGAGTTTTCATCAATACTTATTCTGGCCTTCCAAGCTGCCAATCTGATATTTGCTTCACCGTCGGATGAAAGTGTTTCTAGTATTGCTCGACCTGCAGCATCGGCTCTAATCGCAATTCTTGCTGCTAACAATCTTCTAGAATTCTCTCTGGATTTAGATAGTTTTTCAATTACGGCCAAATCTTTGCTAGCGGCCCATTTTTCTATTGCTTCAAGGGCCTTTTCCCTGAACCAAGGATCAGGATCTTCTAGTAGTTTTACAAAACCCTCCAATGCCTCTGGGTCATTTAATTCGAAGAGATGTCTTACTGCTCTTCGACGCTGTCTCACGTCGCTGTGGTTCAACTTGGCCAAGGCTGGCCTAACACTCATACTGCCTGCGAATCAAAAGTATGGCATGAACACTACGCACTCACGAACCGGAAATACACTACGGTATTTAGTCATGGAACTAGGTCTTCATGGCCACCGACCATCGGGGGTTCATCATCATCCCAGTCGCCTGGAGAGTCGATATCAATTGCAAGTAATTGTCCAAATAGAGGCCACATTGGTTGTAGCCACTCCATCTCTGCCATGAGTAATTCAAACACCGGATGCTCGACCAACTCATCCTCGCTGGAATCCTCGTCTAAAGGCGGTATGTCTGAAGGCATACCTCGAAGAGATTCAACTAATTCTTCGATTCTTTCGATGGTTTCACTATCGATTTCAACCAATTCAACAATTATGTTCAGAGCATCTTCGATATGGTCTGCTAGTGCTTGTGGGTCAAGTGGATCTCGTTCGGCCTCAGAAAGGTCCATTGGCCCAAATACAACATTCCCTAGTTCGGTGTCCAACCAATCTTCACCCTGTCTTTCTCTTTTCAGTAAGGTTTGTTGAATGGGTCCTCCAAATGGTCCTAAAACAAATCCTCCCTCTTCTACCATGCCTGCCACTGTGAGCGGGATTTCTCGCACTGCGCCGGTAATTAATACCCGGTCAATACCCCTAGCTGGCTCATCATTATCCTCTAAGGACTGAACAGGTAGAACTCGAATCGTACCTTTGGATTCATGAAATTCTAACCTTTCTTCTGTATGGTATAGAACTTCCTGATGAGGTTCGACAACAGTTACCATTCCATCTTTTCCAACGATATGGTCAATTAAAGCGGCAAGATATCCACCTTTGGCTCCTATCAATAAGACATGTTGACCAACAAGTAACTCAAGATGGTGAAGTAGAGTCGCGATCATGTGAGGCGCTGAGATGGTTTTCGCGGCATCATTCTGAGTAATTAGGAAGGGAACTGGTCTATCGTGCCAAAATGCATCTAATTCGAAGTCTGTAAACGATCCAATGAAGATCTGCTGCATGGCTTCAGCAACCTCATTTTCTATGGGAATGTCACTTTTTCGTAACCTCTCCAAAAGGTCATCTAGGGGCTTCATAGGTTCACCTTTACACAGATTATTACACCATCAATCATTTGAACGCATTGCGTCCGCGGTCTCACTAAGGGCCCGTGGTCTAGGGGTTATGACGTCGCTCTTACAAAGCGAAGATCACCGGTTCAATTCCGGTCGGGCCCACCAAAATACCGTCTTTCCAGCTTGTGAAAGAGTCAAGAAGGACGAGGCGAGCGAAGGGGCGTGGTCGAAGAGACTGCAGCGCTCGCCTCGAGGTTGAGCCGAAGACTTCGCAAGAGAGACTGGAGCATAGCTACAGCCGAATCTTGTACCGGTGGTTTACTGGCCTCAACCTTCACCGATATATCCGGTGCAACCAACTGGTTTGACCAAGGTTGGGTGGTATACAATAATGAAGCAAAAATGCGAGAACTTGGAGTAGACAAATCCGCATTTGATCAAGGAGAAGCCGGAGCGGTCTCTCACCAAGTCGCACTACAAATGGCTCGAGGGGCCCGCTATCGCTCTGATGCCGAGGTATCAATTGCTATCACGGGTATCGCAGGACCAGGCGGGGCAACACCTAGCAAAGAAGTAGGGCTTGTCCACGTTGCCGTAACCGCCGGAGACCAATTCATTGTCCGTAGAAGAGACTTCGGGGACAATGACCGCTTAGATAACAAGAAATCCTTCGTATCATTTGCTCTGAGGCTATCTCTTGAACTTCTAGATCGAGTTGTAGAAGATGAAGAACGTATCGCCGCCGTCGAAAGTCGTGTTGAAGGCGGCGAAGAGCAAGAGCCTGAATCCATGGACCCCAAATCTGAGCAATGGCAAGGTAATCTGTCATGGGCAGATTGGGAAACAGAAACTGTTGCGGATGAAATTCAGAAGGTGGATTTAGCATCCCTGACAGATTGGGATGAGTAAGATTCCATTATTCGGCTCTACGAGCCGCACTAGGCGATATCATCATGAGCGGTCCTGCGCGTCCTTTGACATATGGCGGCTGAGTCTTGGACTGAAAAGAGTCGAGCCCTCGCTGCCGCAGGTCTCGTTGTGATGGGCCGAGATGCTCAAACAAAAATTGAGGAGTTAACGAATCTCGCTCCTTTAATTGAAGCAGCAAACGCTAGTAATACTCGATTGTTAACAAGCCAAAGTATAGACGAGTTACTATCGATAGTCCCTACAGAGGAAAACCTCACTGAAGCAGAACCTGCAACACAAAGTAATTCGCAAACATTGCAAGCGACCTTGGCAAGACCGGAAACTGGCCAGGCTATTGGAAGGACAATCGCACCAATCGCTACGAATGAGCCCTCACCCGCACCTAGACCTCATGGATTGGACCATTATCGAATGCAAGACTTCCCTATGCAAGCATCAGATGTTGATTCTGAAATAGAGATTCATTTCGATATAACCGGCTCTTCTAGAACCGAAGGAAAGATGACTGATATCAAATCATTTTTTGGAGACAGATTGAAGCAAATCCGTAATCAATTGATTTCAGGAGGGGCACTACCTCGTCGTCCAGTTAGTATTGCCGAAGCATGGAGAAATAGGCAAAGGCACACATCAAAAGATTACGAAGTTACTCTGGTTGGTTTGGCATCAGATACTCGATGGTCTCGAGCTGGAAATTTGAATTTCGTTCTCGAGGATGAAACTCAGAATTTATCATGCACACTAAAACCACCTTCTGGTGCATCTCCTTTGCATCCATCCTTGGATGGGCTCATGGATGACGAGGTGGTGGGAATAAGCGGTCATTTCTATGAAAAGCGATTCAGTGCTTCAGACATCCATTTGCCTCCGATGAGGCAGCACTCAAAGGCCACTGCGGGAGAAGATCGAGCGGTTTCCGCTGCCTTCCTTTCCGATGTCCACGTTGGCTCCAAGACTTTCTTAGCTCCTCAATGGGAGAAGATGATCCAGTGGTTCAATTCAGACCCATTAGCTCAGACTGTGAAATATTTCGTCCTAAGTGGAGATGGAGTCGATGGGGTAGGAATTTATCCCGGTCAAGAAAGACACCTAGCGATTACAGACCTATTTGCGCAATATGGAGAACTTGCACGACTTCTAGAGGGTCTTCCAGATTGGGTGGACGTGGTTATTTTACCCGGAAATCACGATGCGGTCCGTCCTGCTGAACCTCAACCAGCTCTAGACCCGGAAGTACAGCAGGACTACTCAGATGCAGTATTTGTTGGCAATCCGTGCGAATTTAGTCTGCATGGAGTTAGGGTTTTGTCATATCATGGGAAAAGTATCGATGACTTTGTCGCAGGCCTACGTTCTGTTACATATTCGAAACCAGAAATGGCGATGAGAGCGATGTTAGAAAGAAGGCATCTTGCCCCATCTTGGGGTGGAAAAACGCCTCTATCGCCAGAACCCGAGGATAGGATGGTAATTCAGCAAACTCCGGACATTTTTGTCACAGGCCACGTCCACGGACATTATGTTGGTAATCACAAGGGTACAACAATTGTTCATTCATCAACCTGGCAAGACCAAACCGATTACCAAAGGATGTTAGGTTTTCAACCAAAACCATGCATCCTGACTGTGATAAATTTGCATACCCATGAATCGGCTAGCATACCATTTGCCTGACCTTCATTCTGGAAAAGGCTCACCAAACATAGGCTGCCAAATGTCCCTCAAATCTTGTCCTTCAATTATAGGAACTCCTGCCTTGACAAAATCGTCTGCCCCTCTGTTTGGAGCGGGATTAAACCCGATGAATCGAGAACCAGGAATCATCATTGAAAGGTCAGGTCCTGAATCTCCAACCGAAACGATATTTTCTGGGTCAATGGAATTAATTCTAGCAAATTTTGCTACTGTAATCCCTTTATCATGCGATTGAACTACAGTAGGTTTCGATCCGATTAACCATCCTTCTTCGTTCCATTCAAATCCATTTGCAGCCCAATCGTCAACCTTTAGCATATTTGCTATCGAACCGATAAGTAGGTCTACTCCTGAAGAGACAATGGCAACCAATACTCCCCTATTCTGTAATTCCTCTACAACTTCCCTCGCTCCGGGCATCAACTTGATTCCAGAATAACATCTCATGATATCATCTCTGTGTATTTCTGGCTGGACTTCTCTCCAAAGGCGGATATCGTCCAAAACAAATTCCTCCTCTGTGACTTCTTTTCGGATGAATTTGGCGAGCATCTCTTTGTTTTCCGTTCCAAAATAATCGTGAATATTCTGCCATGATGAATCATTTGCGGCTAATACTCCATCACAATCGAAGGCCACAGCCTTGACTTCGTTCATATTTTACCGTGAATCAAGTAAGGTGTTTAGATTCTGCGTGGCGATGGGTTGGATATATTGCATACTGACCTCTGGCCTGATGTATGGGAGAGGGCGACCTCGCGATCAAGGTCAAAATGCTATTTTTTGGGCCCTTGGCAGAATCCATGGGTCAGCGAGAAATCGAAGTCGCCCTACTACAGGGTTCTAGTGCTAGAGATTTAATCGATAGATTTCGGTTGACTCCAATGCTAGATTCAGGACTTAGAGTTGCAATTGACGGAATAGTAGGGGCTGATTTAGACGAAAGCCTGTCCGATACGTCAGAAATTGCATTCTTGCCTCCGGTTTCTGGTGGTTGACTAAAAAACCGACAAAATACTGTTTTCTTTGCCGAAGACTTTGAGAGAGGGCTACCATACCCGGTGGTTGAGAAAGATGATTGGAAGCACCGAATTGATTATCATCGGGATATTGGCCATATTCCTTTTTGGTGCCAAAAGAATCCCTGAACTGGCTAGAAATTTGGGCAGAGCCAAGGGTGAATTCCACGCAGGGGTTTCAGATGTCACTTCCCCTTCGCCTGCTGAGATAGACATGGATCGAGGCGGCGTCAGTGACGATGTTGCTAACGAGAATGAGTAATTCCGATTCATTTCTTTCTCTTCAATCTAAGTGCTGCACCACAGTCGTGGCACTCACCGTAATTTTTCTGTTTCGCGTCAGTTGATTCTGGGGCGTCATATTCTCTTTTACAGCCAGTGCAAACCAAGGTCCAAGACCAAACCTCTCTAATTCCCACTTCACTCACTCCTTGCCATTCTATGTCAAGGAAACTTGCGATATTTTGCATTCGGTAATCATCTGTAATGAGTATAGCCGACCTTTCCAATGCCAGTGAGACCAAAGCAAGGTCAGTTTCAGAAATCCCACTGATATCTCCACTTTGTTTCGCTGCATCTACTACCAAATCTATAGAATCTTGATTTGGTTGACAAAATACTAATCCCATAATGTCCAGTAATGCTGCTCTATCTGGCGATATTCGCAGCAATTCTTCTTCTTGATGGCGAACTATTAGCCCACCGGATAATTCAGTGATTGGCCATGCTATCAAGGCAGCAGTGTCAAGCACACGCGCCTTGGCCATGTTAATGGGTACACGGCACAACCTATCAGGGGTGGGGTAGAGTTGTTGTCTATCGACAACAGGCGGTAACCTTCATCGGGAATCGGTTAGGGGCTTGGTTTGATGGAGATCCTACCTGAGGGGCTTGTCGACTCTGCAATTGAGTGGGCGGATGGCCTTGGATACCTCGGTTTGGCAATTCTAACTTCCACTGAGGCGGCGTTACAACCAATTCCTCCAGATCCTTTAGTTTGGAACATGATTCTAGAAGCAGATAGCGGAATTGTAGTAGCCACCGTAGTCCTAATTGCAACGCTTTCAAGTGTTCTTGGTGCTCTTGCAGGATATGCAATTGGTATGTATGGAGGAGGTTGGCTACTAGAGAGATTTGTTTCTCAATCAACTATTGCAAGATTGAATGTACTCGTTGATAGATATGGTTCTGCTGGAATATTCATCGCAGCGGTCTCCCCAATTCCATACAAGGCTCTAGCATGGATAGCAGGAGCCGGGAGAATGGACTTGCGCCTTTTTATTGCAGCTGGGATTGTTGGAAGAGGACTTAGATTTGGAATCCCAGGTGCATTATTGAGTATTTATGGGGAGTCAATGAAGTCCTCAATGACTGGTGTAG
>CALEIW010000184.1 GCA_937876055.1 uncultured euryarchaeote | reverse complement strand
CGAATATGCCACTTTGGTAATTTCTAATTTCTGGCACCAAGTTGCAAATCTTGGTGGCCAGATATCTACTGATGGTTTGAATTACGATTACTTTGATTTCCCAGACAGAGATGCTAACCTCGATTCGATCGAGGTTGATTTGACTGCGGAAGGCTTGGGTCCTGAGTGGGATTTCACAAAACCGCATAAAGAGATGCGCGCATTTCCGGTTCCATCTGGAGGTCTATACTTTCCCGACTACTTCACAGATGGAACCGACGCGTTCGTCGACACATCTCTCAATTGGTGGTCCGCTACCACACTGAATGGTTCATCACTTCCTACTCAGTACTGTTCTTTTGATTCCTCATCCGCCTTACATTGCTTTGGCGGAATGTCCGGTGGTGTTGGGATTACACATTACATGTCCTGGGATGGTGGAGAAACTTGGGAATTACAGGACTATAACATCACAGGAAGTGCGACTGAAATTGAAGAGTGGGAGTGGCATTCTAGTGGAGTTCATGACCTGATGGTTGTCAATATCAGATACCAAAGTGCTGAAGGTCCTGATGTCGATGTTGCTTGGCATGTCCGAGGGTTCTCGGAATCCCTGGAGCCGGATACCTTGACCTACCTCGGGCAAGGTGATTTAGATTCAACTTCGGGTGCTGGGAATGACATTCGGTTTGACTTTGCCAGTATGGGTATTCTACCAGACGGAGGTTCATTCATTGCTTATCACGATTCAACCGACGTAGACCCGTTATTCGGAGTAGAGTTACTATTGCCATCAGAATATGGTCCTTCAATCGCTATTTGAGTCTAAGCTTCTACAACGAAGTTCACGGAGACTCCATCAACTTCGAAGTGGTCTCCCTCAGTTTCACCTTGGTTCAATTGTGCTGTCCCGGCTCGGACTTCAGATTGAACGTGGGCCCAATCGGAGTCTGACAAATCGAGCCCTTCAATCCAAACTGATAGGCTAATTGTGGCTTCTACATCGAGGTCGAGGTCCTTGCGCTTTGCTTGTACCCTACGAATTATGTCACGAGCTAGACCCTTGGATAGCAAGTCTTCGTCCAAAACCATGTCGAGGACTAAAGAGACATCTCCTACATCCTCATCAGAGATTGTTGCAGCCGCATAACCTTCTTGTTCTACCCTGCGGATTTCTATGTCTTCCATTGTTATGTCATATCCTTCTAGAATACAGATTCCTGCATCAATCTCGAGAAGTAGATTCTCAGGGTCAGCCTCTGCAAGCAATGCTAGAACCGAGGGTAAATCTTGACGGCACTTTGCACCGAGTGACTTCCTATTTGGTTCGATAACAATTCTTTGGAAGCGCTCAAGGTCGTCTTCGGTAGTCAACGATTCAACATTCAACTCTTCAGACAGTAAATCGTGGAATTGTGAAATGTCTGGGCCACCAACTATCCATCCTGACTTGCATGGTAGGCGTTGTCTGCGGTCCGCTTCAACTCGAATTCGACGTCCGGTTTCTGCTAATGTTCGAACCAAAGCCATCTCTTGCTCCAATGCCCAGTCCTGAGGTGGCAGACTGGAATCTACTAATTTCGAGCCAACAGGCCAATCAGCGAGGTGCACGGATACTCCAGTCAAATCTCGGTGAATTTGATCTGGCATGAATGGAGCCACTGGTGCCATCAGACGGCAGACTGTGAGAAGCACCTCGTGAAGGGTGTGTTGACAGGCTCGCTTATCGCTTGAATCGGCCTCATCCCAAAGTCGTCGTCGACTTCTACGCACATACCAATTGGACAAGTCGTTAACAACGAATGATTCCAAATCTCTACCTGCTTTATGGAAATCCCAAGCTACAAATTGGTCGTGATAAGCATTAGCGACTGTATGTAATCTTGAAAGAATCCAACGGTCGAGAGGGCTTCTTTCGGATACGGCAACAAAGCCCTCTTCATCATCTGGGTCAAAGCCATCAAGTGCAGCGTAGTCTGCATGGAAACGATGAACATTCCAAAGAGTCAGGAACATCTTTGCATATGACTCACGAACTCCGTTAGGATCGAAGTTAGTCGGTGACCAAGGAGCACTTTGTGTCATCATATACCAGCGGATTGAATCCGAACCTTCCTTGTTGAAATGGTCCCATGGATTGACAACATTACCTCTCGATTTCGACATTTTCTTGCCATCTTTATCGAGAATGTGACCCAATGAGAGACACCTTCTGTAGCATATGCTGTCGAATACTGTAGTTGATACTGCCATCAGTGAATAGAACCAACCACGAGTTTGGTCGACTGCCTCACAAATGTAGTCAACAGGGAATGAGCCATCGAATTTTTCATGATTTTCGAATGGATAATGCCATTGAGCAAAAGATGCACATCCTGAATCGAACCAACAATCCATGACATAGGGTTCTCGAATCATTTCTCCCGAACAGCCCTCCGATGGACAGTGTAATTTGACCTCGTCAACATAGGGTCTGTGTAATTCAGGAGGCATTGAGGAATCTGCGGTTTTCATTTCCTCCATTTCAGCGATGCTTCCTATGCAGTGTTCCTTACCACAGTCTTGGCAAATCCAAACTGGTATTGGAGTCCCCCAATATCGTTCTCTACTAATCGCCCAATCTTTGATGTTGGAAAGCCATTCTCCCATGCGCTTTTCACCGGTCCAAGAAGGAGCCCATTCTACTTCGGAATTGTATTGCAGAATTTGTTCTTTGACTGCGGTCATTCGAACGAACCAACTGTCCATTGCATAGTACAACAGAGGGTGATCGGTTCGCCAACAATGTGGGTAATCGTGAGTGTATGTGTGCTCTCTGTAGAGTGAATTTTGCTCTGCCAGAAGGTCGATGATATCGGAATCACAATCCTTGACATATCGGCCGTCAAGTTGCATATGGGTTCCTTCCACAAATCTTCCATCCATTCCAACAGTATGTTGTGCAGGGAAACCTTCCTTCATTCCCAGATTGTAATCGTCTTCACCATACATTACCGCTGTGTGCACAACACCTGTTCCGTCAGTAGTAGTGACGAAATCAGCACCTACGATAGTCCAAGCAGCGGGATGATTCGATCCATCGATTGCACCCTCAAACAGAGGTTGGTATGACATACCGACTAAATTTGAGCCTGGGAATTCCTCAACAACTTCCACTTGATGCCTCAAAACTGTACTCATTAGATCCTTGGCAAGAATCAATTCTTCCTCTAATGGTGCTCCTCCACGTCCCTCCCATGAGTCTGATGGAGGAGCAGTAATCTTGACTCGAACATAAGTCACATCTGGTCCAACTGCGAGTCCAACATTTCCAGGTAGTGTCCAAGGAGTAGTTGTCCAAGCCAGTACCGAAGCATCATCATCTGACAATTTGAACTTAACAAAAACCGCTGGTTCTGAAACTTCTTTGTAACCGAGAGCGACTTCATGACTGGAATAGCTGGTTCCTGTCTGAGGGCAATAAGGCAGGACCTTATGGCCTCTGAATAGCAGTCCTTTGTCGAACATTTGCTTCAAAGACCACCAAGCGGATTCGATGAAATCATCGTGTAAAGTAACGTACGGGTCATCCATATCGACCCAGAAACCCATTCTTTCGGTCATCTCTCGCCATGCTTGCTCGTAGGTCCAGACACTCTCCTTGCATTTCTGATTGAATGCTTCCATTCCGTAAGCCTCAATCGCTTCATTACTCATCAGGTCCAATTGTTTCTGAACTTCAATTTCGACAGGAAGTCCGTGAGTGTCCCAACCTGCCTTTCTTTCTACGATGTGTCCTTCCATAGTCTTCCATCGGCAAACTAAGTCCTTGAATAGGCGAGAAATAACGTGGTGAATTCCTGGTTTTCCGTTAGCGGTAGGCGGCCCTTCTAGGAAGGTGAAAGGAGATGCACCGTCTCGGCGCTCGTCAATGCTCTGGGCGAATGTATTCTCTTCGCTCCAGGTTTGCATCAGGGCAGTCTCTAGGGCGACCGGATCAAGGTCACCTGCTTGTGTCGGCACTACCATCGGAGCACCCGAACTGAGATGTCGTCTTGAACTTGAGGGGTTCGCCCGAAGGGCGCTTATGGCTAATTGCAAGGGTTCAAAGGCGAACTCACTAGGGTTCTATTCATGGCAGATACCATCAGACTCGAAGTCGGGGGAATGACCTGTGACGGATGTTCATCTAGGGTTCGGGATGCTCTTCAAGCGGTATCTGGCGTAAGTTCCGCTGAGGTTTCTCATGAGCAAGGAAGTGCAGTCATTTCCCACTCCGGGGCCTCAAGGGAAAATTTATCCAGCGCGGTGCGAGCAATCGGATACACTGTTGATGGCCTTGGAGAAGACTTCCATTGGCGTGATGGAAGCGTTTGGAGACAGTCCGCACACAATACCAAGTGGTGCTTGATTGGCTGTAGTATTGGTGATTTTGGAACAATTGCCGCTTTCCAATTTATTCCTTATCTAGATGGGCTCGGCTGGTCTACTATGTCGATTATGCTACTTGCAATTTTCAATGGAATAATGACTTCAATCGCCTTAGAGACATTCATTTTGTCTGCACAAATGGCATTGAAAGAAGCCTTCAGAGTGGCTATTGGTATGTCGCTAATTTCGATGATATCTATGGAAGCAGCGATGAATATAACCGATGTAATTCTTACCGGGGGCGCAATGCTGACTTGGTGGGTAATTCCAATTATGTTGTTAGCGGGATTCATAACTCCATGGCCATACAATTATTGGCGTCTAAAGAAATACGGCGTGGCCTGTCATTAAACCGGTGAGAATGTGATGGATTGGAGTGAATTAGCGGACGAGATTACCGCTTGGATAGCAGATTATGCCGAAAGCAATGGCATAACCACTCTAGTCATTGGAGTATCCGGTGGTATCGATTCAGCAGTAACTTCAACTCTCTCGGCAAAAACCGGTTTACCTACAATCGTTCTCAATATGCCAATCCACCAAGATCCGACACAATATGAGTTATCGAACAAACATATCTCATGGTTAGAATCTAATTTTGATAATGTCGAAGGTAGATTAGTAGATTTGACAGGCACCTACGACAAATTCAATCAGGAAATGAAAGAACACGATTTATCCTCCCTTGCACTAGCTAATTCCCGTGCTCGTTTACGAATGACCACTCTCTATGCGATTGCAGGTTCTACTGGTGGAATAGTAGTTGGAACAGGAAACAAAGTCGAGGACTTTGGAGTGGGCTTTTTCACAAAATACGGCGATGGTGGAGTCGATATTTCACCCATCGCCGACCTAATGAAATCAGAAGTCTATGAGGTTGCTAAGGCTCTGGACATCATTGAGGAAATTCAACAGGCAGCGCCTACGGATGGATTGTGGGATGATGGTAGAACTGATGAGGAACAAATCGGGGCGACATACGCTGAACTTGAATGGGCAATGAGGCATGAAGAAAATCCATCAGAGGATTTGACCGAACGACAACATCAGGTTGTAGAAATTTATCGCGGATTCAACCAAGCCAATTCCCACAAGATGAATCCAATCCCAATTTTTGAGATGAATAATCGTCGATGAGTGATGCTGATGTCAATGCAACTCTGTGGAACCGAAGAGGTTCGAGATGCTATTGAGAAAGGAGAATCCATCTCATTGATTTTAGCAAAAAGAGATCATGATAATCAGGCGGTCGATGAAATTATTTCGATGGCTGAAAAATCTGAAATTCGTGTGATTGAAGGCTCAGAGAATGATTTGTGGAGAATGGCAAGGGACAATTCTGATGGCGCCCCTGATATTCTTGCTTTAGTAGGTCGAAATCCTTCTGCTACCTTCGAAGAAGTTCTCGAATCCGGAGGCCTACTTTGGATGCTTGATGGGGCAAAATACCCAGTCAACATCGGTTTTTGTATACGGACTGCCGAAGTCTCTGGAGCAGATGCGGTAATCATAGACGGACCGTTGAATAATCAAGAAAGAAGTGCAGCAAAACGGGCCTCAATGAAAGCACATCGCTTCATCCCAGTATTCTGGCGCAACGCAATTGAATCGATTCAATCGGCTAAACAGGCAGGATTCCGAATAATCGCAGTCGAAGATATTGGGGAAAAGACACCTTGGGATGTAGACTTGACTGGTAGTGTGATTCTAATCGTTGGTGGTGAAAGAGAAGGCATTAGCGATGAGGTATTGTCTTCAGCTGACGAAGTCATCAAGATCCCAATGACAGGTTTTGTACCTTCTTTCAATTTACAAGCACCGTTATCTTCTGTGGCTATCGAGGCCCAAAGACAGCGTTTTGGATGACTTCGAGTTATGCTTCTGAACTAGGCTTGACTACTATTTGGAACGTTGCTACTATTGCAAAAATAGTGGCTGAGGTTAAAGCAATCATTGCACCACTTGCTGCTTCTGTTTCTGCTGCGTAATATATCCCTATAATCGTCGAAGTCAAACCAAAAAATTGTGTCCAAAGAACGCAGGAACGAAAACTTCTACCAACAAATTGAGCGGTAGCCGCTGGAGTTACTAAAAGAGCAGTGACTAACAATGCACCAACGATTTTGACCATACTAACCACTACTGCTGCAGTTAGAATACTGAACAATAAACCAACATCTCGTACCGGTAAACCTTGGACTCTTGCTGCTAATGGGTCAATGGTGGTTGCTAACAAAATAGGATGGATGAAAAATAAACAAATAATTACTAAGAAAAAAGTTATTGTGATAATTCCAAGACTAAAGGGTGCGATTAGGTTCAAGCTACCCCAAAGATAACCATGGACATCGCTAGTTATACCTCCTCCCCACAATTCAAGACTAACTATTCCAATCGCAAACATACCTGTAAGGAAGATTGCAATTGATGCATCACCAGTCAATAACTCTCTTGATTGTAATTCGTAAATTAAAATTGAAGCAACAGTGCTGAAAAACAATGCCCAGATTAATGAGTCCTGTGCTGACCCAATTACAATTGCAAAAGCAACCCCGCCGAAAGACACGTGAGCTAATCCGTCGCCAATCAGAGAAAGATTACGAATCAAAAGAAAAGAACCCATGAGTCCAGCAATAATGGTGGCCAAAATTGCAGCTATCAATGCACTTTGAAATAATCCGGTTTCGAAATATAACGGGAAGGTATTGCCCGGAACAATTGGTTCAAAGAATTCTAAAATCGGTGATATGGTACGTAGAGTACCTCTTCCAATTTCTTCGACAATTTCTCTAAACATCTTGTATCCTCATTTGGGCTAATTTCCTAATGGTGGTGTCCGCTCGATTCATCGTGTACTGGGTTTATTCCCCTTAATTCAGCAATTTCAGTAAGATTAGGGAATTCACTTGTTTCCCCATCGAATTTGATAGTTTCTTCGAGGTAAATCATTCTATGAGCGGTTTGACGAATAGCAGCTAAGTCATGAGATACCATTAGTATCGTCTTTCCCGCATCATGGCAGAGGTCATCTAATAATTTTAACAATGAACTTCTGGCTTCTCGATCAATACCAACTAGTGGCTCATCAAGAATGATAAATTCAGCTTCTGATGCCAAGGCCCTTGCAATAACTGCTCTCTGCCTTTGCCCTCCCGATAGCCTCGCAACATCGGTATGTTCAACATCCTTCAAATCGACCATTTCTATTGCCCTATCGACTACCGCATCGATTTTTTTCCGATCAGGGAAAAACATGTTTCGACTCGAAATAGAACCCAATTTTACGAGTTCTCGTACAGTAATTCGCAAGTTGTTAGGAATATTTGATGCTGCTTGAGAAACCCAAGATATTCTTCCATCATTTTTCCTGGACATCGGCTCGCTGCCGTAAATCTGAATTTTACCAGTGTTTGCTTTGAGTATACCAAGTATGGAAAGCAGAAGAGTCGTTTTTCCACTTCCGTTCGGCCCTACGATTCCAACGAATTCGCCTTTAGCAATTTCCAGATTAATGCCTGAAATTACTAATTTGCCAGAACGAATTACCGAAAGATCATCGACTTCCAAAATGTAGTCGACCATCTCCTTTTTTTCTGATTCACCATTCAGCATAATCAGCGCCTCTACTTTGATTCAGGATGGAATTCCCATCCTTCATTATTTATCAAAGAGCCCTTGCTTGTAAGTATCTAGACATCATTTTGAAAGTTAGATAGAAAAATACAGTTCCCACAAATAAGAGAGGAATGTAGTCTATAGTATGCATAATCTAATCTCCTACGCTTCCAAAATTGAACTTGTCTAACAGCCCATTCCGGCCTTCAAGTTATCGAGGTTCTTTTCCATCAGACTGAGGTAGTTATCTTCTGAATCCATTGGTGGCATCTCCATTGTATAGAGTGTCTGAATACTGATTCCGTCAGGCATTGTGCCAGATTTTGTCTGTTCAACAATTCCTGCCACAGCGTCAGGATTGGTGTATTCCTCAACGAATAATACAGTGAGTCCATCTTCCTCAATCTGCTCAAGAACTTCAGCAATATCTGCTGCTGATGGCTCGCCTTCTGGATCTAATCCATGAACGGTTACGAAGCGTATATCGTAGGTGTTTCCGATGTAGGAATAGGCATTGTGATTGGCAACGACAGTCCTTTGCTCACATTCATCCTTGATTGCATCGTACTTCATGTGTAGGCTATCCAACTCTGCCTTGAATGCTTCAGCATTATCTTCGAATGTATCTTTATGCTCTGGATACTGTTGGCTTAAGGCTTCGAGTACTAGGTCGACTTGAGCCTTGAATGCCAGTGGAGATAGCCAGCTGTGCGGGTCGTACTCAATCTCTTCACTGGAGTGATCATCGTGGTCATCTTCCTCATCAGAGTGATCGTCTTCCTCATCAGAGTGATCGTCTTCCTCATCGGAGTGGTCATCATGATCGTCATGACCATGGTCGTGGTCATCATTCATCAGAACGAATAATTCTACATCAGTAGGTAGAGCGAATCCATAGTCTCCCTCTTCCTCGATGTGAATGACAACGTATCCAACTTCGTGATGCCCTTCTTCATGGTCATGGTCATCTTCCTCGTCTGAGTGGTCATCTGTTTCATTGTGCTCTTCATCATGATCATCGTGATCATCATGGTCGCCTTCCTCATCTGAGTGGTCATCGTGGTCATCATCATCATCATCGGGTCCGCTGTCTGCTGCAACCCACATTAGACCATCAGCCACACAGTCCTCTTCATGTTCGTAGGTCATGTTGACAGTATGCGTATTGATGTCGTAACAGACCATTTCTTCCGGGAAGGATAGTGTGTGAGCGACGAAATCTGCATGGATTTCAGGAAGGTCATGTTCTTCTTCCATCCACATGTGGCCTGCAGCCTCGCATTCCTCTTCAGTTTCGTACTCATCATGATTCTCGTGTGTAGTAGTATCGTGACAGACGCCGTGATGGTCATCGTGACCATCTTCCATCCAAACATGTCCAGCAGCCTCACACTCTTCCTCAGTGGATTCGTAGTTCTCGTGAGTATCGGTGTTGTGGCACATCTCATCTCCATGCTCGTCTCCATGATCATCATGGTCATCTTCTTCATCTGAGTGGTCGCCTTCCTCATCATGGTCGCCTTCCTCATCTGAGTGGTCATCATCATGGTCGTCATGACCATGGTGGTGGTGTGCGTGTCCACCTGGCATCTTCAAAGCAGCCATGTTGAAGTCCTCATCATGCTCTGATTCGAATTCAAGAACGTATTCTCCCTCTTCCATGTGGAAGATTGAGATTACTGTGTCAGCTGGACAATCTGCTGGGTTCTGGATGGTCTCCTCTGCTTCAGCATGTTCGTGTCCTTCATGATCATCGTGATCATCATGGTCATCTTCCTCATCTGAGTGGTCGTCGTGATCATCATCATGGTCGCCTTCCTCATCTGAGTGGTCGTCGTGATCATCATCATGGTCGCCTTCCTCATCTGA
>CALEIW010000183.1 GCA_937876055.1 uncultured euryarchaeote | reverse complement strand
GAGGCTGACAACAACGACACCGCTCGACGAGATGCCGCCTTCGCAGTCGGTGCCCATTCAATTTCAACAGATTATCCCGCGAAAGTCGATGGGATCGAATATTGGGTACAGATTCCAAATGGCCCTATTGCTTGTAATCCTGTAACTGCACCACCATCTTGTGATCCTGATTTAATCGAGCCCACTGATTGATGAAAATTGTATGATATTTACTGGCCTAAATAGATTGTATATCAAGAATATTATAGGGTAAATCAACACCCTGTAAACATGAACAAGTGGGCTTACCTTCTTTTGGCAATAATCAGCGAAGTTATTGCAACCGCCTCAATAAAGTCCACTGAAGAATTTACTAATTTGATTCCATCTGTAGTTGTGATAGTTGGTTACTGTGCAGCATTTTATTTCTTGTCGTTAACCTTAGATGAGATACCTCTAGGAATCGCCTATGCTATTTGGTCTGCCGTTGGTATAGTCGGAGTTGCATTGATTGCTGTAATCTTTCACGACCAACGTCTTGACGCTGGGGCAATGATTGGAATGGGATTAATTATCGCTGGCATTGTTGTAATGAGACTTTATAGCACCATGAGTATAGAGTGAATTGATTGCATAAATGGACGTTTTTAGGAGAATGGTTAGTCCTATTGGATTATACACGAATTATCTCTCGGCCGCCATATGTCGATTATCGAAGCATACAACAAGGCCTGGGAAAATGGAGATACAGAAGCACTAGCAAATATCCTCCATGACGATTGCGTTTTCAATCCACATGTTGGTGGAATAACCATGAGCAAATCTGACATTTTAGGATTCGCTGGTGGCGACAACAGACCAACTTCTGAACATGACAGAATACTTTTCGAAAATGATGAGGTTGGTGTTGCACATTCAATCGTTCACTTTGCAAATGATTCAGATTCAGAAGCGGTTCTTTCGTTCATGCGCTTCAAGGATGGCCAGATAATTTCCATGGAAACTGGTGCCACACCGCTCAGCGATGACTACCAATTGATTGGATCCTAAATCTTAGCGATTACTTTCAACTCCACAGCTATTGGAGTTGGCAGGGCCCTAACTGCCACTGTTGTTCGGGCGCATTGAATCTCTGAGAAGTACTCGGCATATACTTCGTTGTAGCCGGCGAAGTCTCTATCCATATCTACTAAGAAAGACAAGCAATCTACGACTTTGTCAAGTGATGAACCAGCGTCTTCTAGAATTGTCTTGATGTTCTCGATTACAGCCCTTGTTTGGGCACGTATGTCGTAATCGAGAGGATTACCATCAGAGTCACGGATAGGACCTCCGGGGATTTCATCAGTTTCTGCTTGACGTGGCCCTATTCCGCTAACAAATAGTAAGTTTCCAACTCGGTATGCGTGAGGATAAGCGCCGACAGCCTTGGGGGCGTTTTCGGAATATTTTGGTCCGTCGTCGCTAGTGAACTTGCCTGCGGTTTTTTTCCCAACAACTCCGCCAACTATGCCACCAACAGGTCCGCCTACTGCGACACCCGCAGCAGCCCCGGCTGCGCCGCCGGCTGTATACAACATCGATTTCCCATATCCATCGTAAATTGCTTCGATTACCTCATCAGGAGCCTCGATTAAATCCTTAATCATCTCAAGTCTATGTAAGAAAGAGGCTTCATCTTCTTCTTCCGGAGTTGGCTCTTCGGAAGTCATTCTAGCGTCCCCTTATCGAGGACATTTCGATCTCCTCTGTAGAATTCAACATCATCCTCGTCGAACTCCTTGTCGCCGACCGAACCTGTCGATGGAGTTAGTGTAATGACCGCTCCTCCACTTCCGTGCAGTGCTTCATAAGCCAATACTTCACCATCGTAATTATTGTGCTGCCCCATGGTCGCAGCAAGCCACCAAGCGGGTTTGTATGCAACGACTTTCTGAACCCTAATTTGCCCGTGTATATCGCGGCTCAGTTGACTCAAATCCTCTAATCTACCATCATCGAAGAATTCCAAAATCTTGCGATTCCAATCATCGTCTTTCTGAGAATGGATTCTATCCTCTTTGGGGTCTATGTGTTCTGTGAACATACGATTAGAGAGACTTGAGACTACTACGACTACTGCCTTCTTGTTTTGTTGGGCCAGTGTATCTCTCACGGCCTTACCTAGAACAATTGTCTCAGAACGATTAGAGTACATGTTGCTAGAGAGAATGCAGGAAGGGATTCGATTGTCTGGGTTCAGCAATTGCAAAGCAACCACTGAGCCTGTGTCGATTGGGAAGCCTTCGTATTCAACGGTTCTAGCTTCCAAACCCCTCTTTTCGCAATTTTCTTTCATTGAATGAGCGAATTCGGTGTCCATATGGAATTCATATGGCATACTTCCAAGATAATGGAAATCGTCATCCACATGAGTCCATATCGCCTTTTCTAAGGCCTGAATTTGATGACCAATAATACTCGGCCAGGTTGTTGAATAAACTAGGATGATATCCGCCTCACTTTCTTCAATTCGCTTTCGACATTCATCGTATGCGGCTCGAAGTTTGCTGTATCCTTCGCTTGCTTCAGGAGAAAGGAGTGGTTGTGGATGAGGTGGGCAATAGATTCCGAAGAGAATCTCAGGTTCATTTGTTTCACTCATTATCTCACCTCAAAGAACGTACTCACGAGTATCATCATTCGGATCCCAGCAGGCGATTACGTTTCCAGTTCCGATTACAGATTGGTAACCATAAATCTCAGCTGGGAAGTCAGGGAATCCCATGGCTCCGAGCATCCAAATCAAGCCACCACCTTCTGTTTCAGCAATTGTTTGCTCAGTGAATTCTGGCATGATATCGATTACTTCTCGGCTTTTGCCGTCACGCATCATCTCAACGATTTTCATATCCCAAACATATTGGCTGTGATTGTAGATATGCTCCTTACTCATGTCTTCAGGTAATGGTGCTTCTTCGACAAAATGTCGGTGAGATAGTGAGTGGCTTGCTACCAGTACCACGCGCTTGCCACTTTCCTCAATCGCCTTTGCACAAGCGCGACCTAGTGCAGTTGCTTGCTCAATCATTACTTCAGGAGAGTAATAGTGAGTATTTCGATTACTGGATATTGTCACAATTGGTTTGTCCCATTCGGGATTTAGCAAATGACAACTGGTAATCGTACCATAATCGACTCGGAAATCTGGGTTTGTCATCATCTTGGTGATGATTCCTTCCTGTGAAGCCGCGTCTCGCATGGCTTCTGAAAGCTCCACGTCAACTTGTAAATCGTAATTGTAGCGAAATAAGTTAGGGAATACTGGATCAACGGATTTCGACTTGAATTCAGGCAGACCTAGGAAATGAGTTCCAATGTAGGTCTGCCAGTGTGGAGTGAAGATTACAATTGCATCATAATCAATATTTTTCAATTTTCTAGCGAGGCGTTGGTAACCCCACCGAAGTGTTTCCCAACCCCCCTCTGAATATGCCTCATTTTGCGGAGGGTTGTCCGCATAAACTAGGTGTGGAGGGTGTGGAGCAAGGCATCCCGCGACTATCTGGCCCTTCGCCATGAACTGATGAGGTCCTGAAATCTAAAGAAAACCTTCCGCATGGATTCAGCACCTTGATGTGGGACTTTCAGTCGCGCAAGAATGTGTATTGGGACGGGAGGCGACCTACCAGTCTGTGGTTGATTCCATTTGCTATGGGCCTTGTATCAGGCGTAATTCCGTATCTAATCAACCACGAATTATTCGATGAATCATCTCTAATGGGTCCGGTTGGGCTCAGCGCACTTCTTGCAATCGGTTTGCTAGCCTTACCTGATTCTAAGACAGAACGGAAAATCGAGATGTTAGCTGGAATCTGGATTGGTATGTCAATCTCTTACTTTCCAATTGCATTATTCTTTGTCTGGTTTATTCCTGTTATCCTTTATTGGATTGGCCGGACCCTAAAGGTTCAGGAAAGTCATTTCCCACCATTTAGAATTGGATTGTGGATAGGTAGCGGAATATTATCTGGAATCTATATCGGAAATATCATCGCTTTCAATTTGCTTTGAGCGATTAACATACCCTTCAACAACAATTCCGAAAATAATGAAAGACGGCCAACTGGCCAGTAATGCACTCCAAATTAATTCATCATCAACATATTCCATTGTAACACGGACTTCAGCAATTCCGTAGGATGATTCGGATACCCTAAGTAGTACCAAATATGAATCAAATAACGAATCAATCTCTACTTCTGTATTCAATAATTCACCTTCTGCAAGTGACGATAAGCGGAAGTTAGAATCCATAGTGGAATCTGCAATTATCGAGTCCCAATCGATTATTCCTTTGTCGGAATAAGGAACAACTTCGTCTCGGTCTACTATCATTACATCAACAGGATACTCTCCAACATTTCGAATCTCAACACCCACTGGGTGTGAAAGACTGTGAACTTCAATTGTGTCAAGTTTCACATCACCATCGCCTAATCGATAATTGGGTACATCTTCATCAGCACCCGGGCCATCTATTGCACCGAAAATCAGAACTCCGCTGAATAGCAAAACAGAAACAACGGCGAAGATTGATTGTTTGCGGTCTGGTAGCAATTCTTTCCAATCTTTCAATGCTGTTTTCCTAAGAATAGGTTGCATGGAGTGACAAAATATTGCGCAAACGATTGCAAGAATTATTCCAGGGATTATGTCAACTATCCAGTGAATTCCGAGGTATTGAATCGAGAAGAAGTAGATTGCTACATTCGCCATAACGAAAATATCGAATTCACGATGTCTCCAATCTTTGATTTCAATACCTAAGTCTCGACAATGCAGGCGATTTAGGATAAGTAAGGAAATTGGCAAACCAATGTGTAAACTTGGAACTGCATTGTCCATTGGGTCATGCGTAGTGAAGAAGTCCAAGGTGAATTCATCGTGGTAAAGTGGGGCTTCCATACCGGGGATGAAACTACTCGTCACCTCGACGTTGAAGAACAAATACATAGGAACAGCGAGGAGATATATCACGAAATAATTCAATGCGGCCTTGTCGGCCATCACTTCGTCTCTAGATAGGATGTAATACATTGGTGAAAACCAAATCATAAACAAATACATGAAGAGATAATGAGCGCTCAGCAAGTCAGTCAATAAATCGCTGTAGAAAGTCTCCTGAACCCAAAGAGTCCAGTCGCCTTCAATCGCGTGAATCCAATGTGTATAACCACCAACTCTCGCCTTCATCGGCTCATTGTGATGATCAATTATTGCCTTGTACAGGAACATCAAGAGATAGAGCGCGATATGCCACCAATATCCCTTATCTCTAATTTCATTGAGTAGTCCACGCAATGGAACTCGCATGTGCACCTCATCACGAGTTAGCAAGCGTTGAACGGGGATTGTCATCAACAGCAACGCGAACATCGCGTACTCATACGGCCCCGGTGGCCACTCCATAGCTACACTCGACTGACTTATGCTGATGAATTGAACGGGTCATAGAGGAGGCTTTCTGCTTCAATGCTACTCGCAAATAATCAAGTCAAAGGCCTCACATGGGAAGTCATGGATGGGCATGATGTGTGGTTAGCCGAGTGCGAAAAAATCGGCTACAAGCCCGCCGCACGACGCTATGAAGAAGGGACACGGACAAGCCAAGATGCCGCAGATCAATTAGGCTGCGAAGTAGCTCACATAGCTAAGTCGATTGTATTCGCTGGAGAAGATGGGGCTGTTGTAGTAATCACCAGCGGAGCAAATCGAGTCGATCGAAAGAAGAAATTGAAGCGTTTACTAGGGTACAAACCTAGCATGACCAATCCCGAATACATCTCTGAAAAAACTGGATATGCACCCGGTGGAGTACCTCCCTTTGGTCACATAAAACCCTGCACTGTTCTGATGGATGAAGACCTCTTCCAATATGATTTGGTGTGGGGTGCTGCTGGTTCAGCACAAACGGTTTTTCCAATTACTCCGGATGAGTTACAACAAGTCTCAAGGGCTATGGTTGGAGATGTAAAGCAGTAGGCGATTGAATGATTGTCGAACGAATGATTGGGGCCTCCTCTACCCTTCGTGACGATGTAGAATCATTTGCTGACTCATTGGTCAAGGAAGGTTCAGTTGATGCGGTATACAATCCGCTGGCATATGCTTGGAATCCACATCGTGCCTACTTAGAATCGGCGGTAGGAGGGGGAGCAAAAACACTGCTTCTTGGTATGAATCCAGGACCGCATGGTATGGGTCAGATGGGGATTCCTTTCGCTGCAACAAGTGTTGTACGAGACCTCTTGAAAATCACAGATCTTGAGGTAGAGCAGCCTAGGAACCCTCACCCAAAGAGGCCGGTATCAGGACTTAATTGGCCTAAGGAAGAAGTCAGTGGCACCAGACTCTGGGGCCTTCTAGCAGATGAATATGGTAATGCTGATTCAATTTTCAAATCGGTTTTCTTACTGAATCATTGTCCTTTGATGTTATTCTCTGGAGAAAGAGCCACTAATATCACACCTGACAAGATTACTGGGCCAACCACTAAGGCCTTGCTAGAAAGATGTGATGAACACCTACGAGAAGTAGTAGAAATAATGCAAATAGAGCGAGTTATCGGCGTTGGTAGATATTCTGAGAAGCGAGCATCAAAGGCTCTTTCATCCACTGATATCGAAGTCACAACATGCTGGCATCCAAGCCCCGCTTCGCCACTTGCAAATAGAAACGGAGGCGCGGATTGGCGGGCCAATGTTAGGGCTGTTTTACCAAATGTTTGACAGTAATCATCTCTAAATTTGCGAGTAAGAATCTCCTTAAGGGATACACTTTCTTAGTGTTATAGAATACACCATGTTCATCCCACAACACTTGATGAAAAATGCTGCTGAATACGAGAACGAACCCGCGATTTCATGGAAGAATGACGCGGGTGCCTGGGAATCCATGACTTGGGGTGAATACAATACTGATGCAATGAATATCGCCAAGTCATTGATCGCCCTAGGATATGAGCCACAAGAGAATGTATCGATTTACTCCTATAATCGAGCAGAATGGTACACCTGCTATGCAGGTGGACAAATGGCTGGAGGAGCAGTTGTTGGTGTTTACCACACTTGTTCGCCTGAAGAAGTCGAGTGGGTTGTTGGAAACTCTCAATCGAGAATTGTATTCGTTGGAGACAACCCAATGGATGGTGGAGACACATCAAAAATGCCAGTCCACCGACTCCACGAAGCCATGGCAAACCTCGATTCTGTAGAGCATGTAATCGTCTTCGATGGAGTCGATATACCAGACCATCCTAAGATGATGAGTTGGTCTGAATTCTATTCAAAGGGTAACTCGCTTGCAGATTCGGTAGTAACCGAAAGAGCTGATGCAATCAAGGGCGACGATGTTGCTTCTTTGATTTACACAAGCGGTACAACAGGCAACCCGAAAGGAGTTATGTTGACCCATCGCAATTTCGAATTCGAATTGGATGCAGTAGCTGAAATTTTCTCATATGAACAAGGTGAGAAGTACGTATCTTGGCTACCGCTTGCTCACGTCTTCGGACAGTTAGTGGACTGCGGTTATTGTGTTCGACAAGCAATGCATATGCACATTGTGGATTCACCAATCCACGCAGTCGATTACGCTAAGGAAGTACAACCACACCTATTCATCGGAGTTCCAAGAATTTACGAGAAGATTTACTCCAATGTTAAGGCCGCATTAGATGCTAAGGCAATTCTCAGAATCTTGCTCAAGATTCCTGGAATTAATGGTAAAATCAAGGGTAAGCTGAAGACAAAAATTGGTCTAGCAAATTGCCGCTTCGCAATTACTGGCGCAGCACCGATTAACCAAGATATTCTACGATTATTCCATTCTCTGGATATACCGGTTTTCGAAGGCTATGGAATGACTGAAGATACCGCTGGTGCAACTCTCAATGCTCCAGATGCAATGAAGATTGGATCCGTTGGAAAGGCCTTCCCAGGAACCGAGATGACTATTGGAGAGGGTGGTGAAATTCTACTGCGTGGAGACCATGTGATGAAGGGTTACTACAACAATCCAGAAGCTACAGCAGAGACAATCGATAGCGATGGTTGGCTTCACACTGGAGACGTCGGGAAGATTGACGATGACGGATACCTATTCATCACTGGACGAATGAAGGAAATTTATGTCTCAAGCGCTGGAAAGAATATCGCACCATTGGTAATTGAGGAAACCATGAAGTCGATTCCAATCGTATCACAGTGCTTCCTAGTTGGAGATGGTCGCAAGTACTGTAGCGCTCTATTCACACTTGATGCTGGAGCAATTATTCGAGATAAGTTCGGTAAGGACCCTAACCATATTCCAAAGGACCCTGCAGAGCAGGTAGCGATGTTGGAAGAACTAGGCTCGTCCATTGAGGAATTCACAAGTAGCGACGAAGTAAGAGCTGAAATTCAGGCAGCAGTGGATGAGTTGAATGGACAATTTAGCAATCCAGAACAGTTGAAGAAGTTTGCAATTCTACCAAGAGATTTGTCGGTTGACCACGGTGAGTTGACACCTACTCTGAAGATTCGTCGAAAGCAGATTCGTGAGAACTGGGCTGCCGAAATCGAAGAGATGTACGCTGACGCATAATCGGTGATTCGATGAACCCCGAGGCATGGGTCGCTCTAGCGACCGTGTTTGTACTCGGAGCGATGAGCCCAGGCCCCAGCCTAGCAGTAGTCCTGCGCAACACCATGGTTGGAGGGCGTAGACAAGGCGTGATGACTGGAATTGGTCACGGCATCGGATTCGGAATCTACGCATTTCTGGCTGCGGCCGGTATAGCAACCGCATTGTCTGTTCACGATTCAACCGAGACGGTTCTGAAATGGGGAGGAATTATGCTATTGCTTTGGCTAGGGTATAATTTTCTGAAAGCATCAATGGCTGAAACCCACTCATCGTCCGATGAAAATCATGGACCATCCGATCGAACTGGATTCGTTCAAGGCTTTGCAATCGCCTTACTAAATCCAAAGATTCTCGCTTGGATGTTGGCGCTTTACGCGCCTTTCATCGAGGCAAATATCAGTACTGAAACTCTGTTTGGTATGGGCCTTCTGGGAATGGCAATCGACGGAACATGGTATGTCACCGTGGCTACGGTCTTAACAAGGGGAGATGGGGTATCGAAACTACGTGCTCAGGCTCGAAAAATCGATTTTGCAATGGGCATACTAATGTGGGTATTTGCCGCAATACTGTACATGGATTACCTGTGAATACTATACGAAAACAACCGGTAGTTGCAGAAGTATTTCCAAAACTACTGCCAAGGCATTTGCCTCAACTTTGGCGTCCTTGCCCCCATTAGAAGGTGGAGAAAGGCGATGAAGTTCATCAGCATCCAACCAAAATGAGCTACAACTTGGGCAGCCGTCGATTTCAATCGGATCTGTAAGACTGCCATCCAATCGTCGAAATGCAAAACTTCGAACTTTCATTTGAGAATCACAAAATGGACAATCGATATCGTCCGGGGTTCCTTCCTCAACGAATCCCTCGTGCATCTCTTGCAGTTTCTCTGAGCAGAATGAAGAAGCGGCTGCATCGGCGTTTAGCAACATTCCAGAGCAGGTTTCACAGTGATGTATGCCATTTCGATGATATGCGGATCTTTGAGACGCTGAAGGGGGCACCAAATCGGAGCCATCACGAGGACAAACATATGCAGTCTGATTACTCGCCATCGCTCTTCGACTGTGCACCATGTCTTCAATACTCACCCGGCAAGTATGAAATTTAGGCCAAATATTCTGTCGTCGGATTCATTTGGGGTTCGTGTGTCGCAGATACATGGCAGAGGATGCTCCGCTGCGAGTAGTTACGGCTGCGGCCATCTTCGATGGC
>CALEIW010000182.1 GCA_937876055.1 uncultured euryarchaeote | reverse complement strand
AATTAGCATCCATTGAATCTGAAAGACAAGTTTCTTCGATTGAATCTGAAAAACCGTCATTGTCATCATCTGTATCGGAATTGTCGCCAATCGCATCTCCATCAGAATCTGCCCATTCGCTTTCGTCCAAAGGTGCCCAATCCTCTGAATCGGGTACTCCATCTTCGTCGTCATCGTCGTCTATTTCATCACAGGTTCCATCACCGTCAGTATCGGTGGGTATAGACATACCATCCATCGGATTACTTCCACATACATCCTCTAGGTTGTCATTGTAGCCGTCGCCATCATCATCGACGTCTGCATTATCTCCGATTCCATCACCATCGGTGTCCATCCATTCACTTGGGTCTAATGGATCCCAATCCACAGAGTCGTCGTATCCGTCACCATCATCATCAGTATCTGCATTATTTCCTATTCCATCTCCATCGGTGTCTTCCCATTCATACGGGTCTAGAGGGAATGCGTCCTCGGAATTGATTACTCCATCTCCATCATCATCGACATCTAGAGCATCACATGTTCCATCGCCATCAGAATCTAGCGGAATGCTTGATGAGTCCAAAGAATCAGAGCCACAAGCGAGTTCGGTCTGATCAGAGTATCCGTCATCATCATCGTCAGTATCTGCGTTGTTGCCAATACCATCTCCATCTGTATCAGTATCCTCGTTAGGGTCTAGAGGAAAATCATCGTATGCATCATCTACGCCATCTCCATCATCATCCATATCTGCATTATCGCCGGTTCCATCTCCATCGGTATCTGTATCTTCGTTAGGATCTAGCGGGAAGTCATCATTGGTATCATCAACACCATCTCCGTCGTCATCGGAATCCAATGCGTCACAAGTCCCATCGCTATCTGTATCAGTTGGAATACTGCTAGAGGAAAGAGGGTCTGAGCCACAATCATTCTCAACAGAATCGCTGTAAGAATCACCATCGTCATCATCATCAGCATTGTTACCGATACCATCGCCATCAGTGTCGGTATCTTCATTTGGATCTAATGGGAAATCATCCGCAGAATCATCGACTCCGTCATTATCGTCATCAGCATCAGCATTGTCTCCGATACCGTCCCCATCACTGTCTGCCCATTCACTAGCATCGAGAGGGAATGCATCGTTTACATCCAAATAACCATCATTATCGTCATCATCGTCTTCAACAAGAGTTGTTGTTGTTCCACTTCCAGAGCTAGCACTGGTGAATGTCACATTATCGAGGTAGACTGATTCGGACTGAGAATTGGAAGTGAAATCAATTACTAAATTACCTTGGCCAAGAGAACTAATGTCTGAACTAAAACTTGTCCAAACCCCCATGTAATTTGCAAATCCTCCATGGTTACTGGAACCTGTAGCACCTGTTACATTCACCAACTCAAGTGTTGAGGAACTGCCAACGAATTTAACCACAAGATAGTCAGAATTTTCGTAACTGTTGCTAGAACCACCTTGGACATATAAGTCGAAAGTCATTGAATCCGCTGTAACGTCGTCAAGAGTCAAAGTTGCCATTCCATCAACATCACCCATCTGATATCCTTGGGTTCCATCGGTGTAATTCCCGACTGTACCTGTATAGTTCGCGGTACCAAAGTAATCTCCATCTGTAAGTCCGACGCCCCCGTTTGAGGTGTAGTATAGGGTAAAGCCCATCTCAGCGCCGGTAGTCTGGTTATGAGCGATGTCTGGCTCATTTGCATTGTTCCAAAGGTACCTACTTACCGATTGACTTCCAGTATCGAAATATTTTGCACCGTTAGTAAATGGCTCCTCAAATGAAGTATGGGCTACGGTTCCAGAACTGCTGGGGCAACTGATTGTATCTGGCATTCCATCTCCATCAGTATCGGTGTCCGCACATGGGTCATTAGGGAAATCATCAGCAGAATCATTCACACCATCTCCGTCAGAATCAGTTGCCATTACGGTTGGAACCCATGTAATCATGAGCAAGGAAATCAACAAGACTAGCGGCTTCGGGGTATTTGACATATCGTGCGGAGTGAGCCTTCGATTGAAATAGATGACGTCGTAAAATCGTTAGAATATAGAGCGATTAGCACCGTCATCCTCTTTGACCTAGTGCAGAGGCATGGTGTATGAATCCCACCCAGCAAGTGGATGCGGTAATGCAAGCGAGCGCGGCTTCCGGTCGCCATTATCGAGATTCTATACCAATGATTGCTAGCGAAAACATCCTCTCTCCTTTGGTCGCAGAAGCCATTCAAGGCGACCTTCACGGGCGCTATGCGGAGGGCTTACCTGGTAAGCGATATTATCAGGGGTGTGACGATTTCGATACTATCGAAAACATCGGAATTGAATCTGCACAACGTGTTTTTAATTGCCGATTTGCAAACATACAATCGATTTCAGGGACTGTATCGAATATGGGCGCCTTGAAGGCACTAACAAAACCCGGTGACACGATTACCGCAGTCTCGACTGCTGATGGTGGCCACATATCACACCACCCTATGGGTGCTGTTGGTATGCGTGGTCTGAATCTTGTCACCTATCCATGGGACGAGGAAAGAATGGAGCCGGATGTTGACGCGGCTTCGAAGTTGATTCGTACAGAACAACCCGAATTATGTTTATTCGGCCAATCAGTCATTCTGTTCCCAATTCCTCTGCAAGAATTAGCCGATGTGGCTCACGAGGTTGGGGCGCGTGTGATGTATGACGGCGCTCATGTATTGGGACTAATCGCAGGAGGCGAATTTCAAGATCCACTTCGAGAAGGCGCCGATGTAATGACTGGTTCTAGCCACAAGACTTTCCCTGGTCCTCAGGGCGGTTTTGTCCTAAGTGATTCAGATGATGAATTGCTGCAAAAGAAGCTCAATAACGCCATATTCCCTGGTGTCTGTTCGTCATATCATCTTCATCATGTAGCAGGAAAAGTGGTGGCAATGGCAGAGTTTGAAGCCCATGGTAAACAGTACGCTAAGGACATCGTATCCAACGCCAGAGCATTAGGTTCCGCCTTGTCCTCAGAAGGCTTTGATGTGATTGCAGAGGAACGAAATTTCACCGCAAGCCACCAAATATTAACTCGCCATGGTGGCCCGGATTCGGGTGCAGGAAAGAGAGCTGCACAAAGGTTGGAAGACTGTGGAATCATCACCAATATGAACATGCTTCCAGGCGACACTAAAGCGATGTCAGGGCCTAGCGGTTTGAGGCTTGGTACACCTGAGTTAACTCGTATAGGAATGGGTGCCGATGAGATGCAAGATGTTGCAAAATTCTTTGCCCGATCTTTGTTGTCAGAGGAAAATCCAGAAACCGTAAAATCCGACATTGCTCGATTCAAATCCGAATTTCAAACCGTCAAATATGCAATTCAGGAAGGCCCCGCCTATCCTGAGATATAATGCAGACATCATTTGGTTAGTGTTTATCACGACCACCACAGGTGGTCGAAAATATGGTAGCAAAGGCCGCGACGGCAGTCCTCCTCACTCTGCTTATGCTATCATCTGGCTGTTTGGGGCTTTTCGAGGATTCCTCTGCTGAACCTGACGTGATTGATTGTGAGATTCAACCCAACCATCCAGATTGTATTGACGAACAGATAACCGAAGATGATTGTAGGCTGGATCAAGTCTTCACAGGTGCTGAATGTCGTCAAATGCAAAAGCCCGAAGGTCTGTCTTATGGTTTGAGCACGGTCTCTCTAACAATCGGAGAAGAAATGCAAGCATTAACTCCCTCATTTACTGGAGACGGCCCTCAATTTTGGGTAATCAATCCGGGTCTTCCCTCCGGAATCTCATTCGACAGAGATAGTGGAGTGATTTCAGGAATTCCTGTTGAGTTAAGCCAATCAATTAGGTACACAATCATCGGGTCAAATGCTATGGGTTCAACAAATGCATGGATTGACCTAGAAGTAATTGAAAACCCTCCTATTGCGATTAATTATCCAGAACAAAGCCTTGCTTGTGAGTTAAACAATCCTTGCGGATTTGCGGCCCCAACTCTTGAAGGAGGAGCGCCAGAGGATTGGTCGGTAAGCCCGCAATTACCCCTTGGAATCACTCTGTTGTCTGATGGTTCAATTTTTGGAACTCCAAGTCAATTGGGTGATTCCAACCATACAATAAATGCCTCTAACAGAGCGGGGTCTGTTGAAACCACAATACGAATCATCGTATTACATGAAGCTCCAATGGGGTTAGGATATGGAAGCAACAATATGCAGTTTAGTATCGGTGATGTGGTTCAGGTAATCCCTTCTACTACCGGGGGAGAAATCACGTCATGGTCTGTCGAGCCGCCATTACCTGAGGGGCTCAATTTATTGCAAATTGATGGTTCAATTCGCGGCTCGCCTACAGAGGTTCAGAGCCTCACAATGCATCGTATAACGGCTACCAACTCAGGCGGTTCAATTTCAGTTGATGTTCTAATTAGTGTAGCTGATATTCCGGTAGCAAATCTACTCTACAATCCTTGGGAGCATGACCTAAGAATTGGAGAAGAAATATCGATTACACCCACATATATCGGGGGGGCGCCCGACTCTTGGCAAATTTCGCCTAGTCTACCTTCAGGCTTCCAATTCAATTCCGCTAATGGTACAATTTCTGGTATTGCAAGTGATGTTCAATCATCTTGGGAAACTTGGACTATCTGGGCAAATAACACCGGAGGGTCAACCTCTACAATCTTCAAAATCAAAGTTACAAGCATGGCTCCCGATCTAATCTCATGGGATTATAATGAATACATTCTCGAAGCGAATCAGAGTGTTTTTATTCAAGCCAACAATGATGGTCCAGAAATAGATTCTTGGGAAATCGAACCGCGACTCCCAAACGGCTTATCGCTTCTCGACAACGGTAGTATTTCCGGTACGCCTACTCACAATACAGATTGGATAGAATATACAATCTGGGCGAATAACTCGGGTGGTTCAGTTGGACTTCTTCTTTGGATTGTTGTGCATGATTTACGGGCAGATCAAGAAGAACTGTTACGTGGTATGGGAGAAACCAATTGGGGCGGTTGGCCATCTCCAATTCTACCAATTGGAGATTGGTCGTTCCCTGTTGGCTTCGCAGAGGGAGGATACACAGATAGTATTCCAGTAATCTCTGCCAGCCATGTTGGTAGAGGTAAGATGCTTGGATATGGTCACGAAAGTTGGGTTGATGGTGGCGGCACCGAAGAGACAGAATTCTCCCTTCGTGCGGTAGAATGGGTATGTGGTGAAAATGCAAACGTCGGGCTCGCTTATGGGGCTGGATTCGACGACTTTGAAGACGAGTTGCAGGCCGAAGGGCACACAGTACATCTCTCGGTAACACCTGCGGATCTTTCTGGAATTGATTGTCTATTAGACGAATTTTGGAATGGACATGACGATCAAGATAATCTGAATTTAATCAATTTCGTACTTGCCGGAGGGGGGCTGATAATGGGTGGTCATGCTTGGTATTGGTCATACTCCAATTCAGATGTTGCCCATAATTATCCAGGCAATAAGATTGCAAAAACCACTGGTCTTTTTGTCTCTCAGGCTTGGGGTTATAACACCGTAAATCTAACAGAAATTCCTCACTCATTGACGAGACCACAGTCCGCCATTCAGGCGATTTACGATGACCGAATTAACAACCAAAAACTCTCGATCGATGATGCTTCAATCGCAGATTCTACGCTCTCGGTTTGTACAGGAGTCGTGAGTTTGGATTTCCATGATTTCTGGACTCCACTTCGAGACACCGTCAATGCAACAGGATGGACGGTGATAGAATATGGGACTCTATGGCAGAATGTGGGACATAACATGGGAGATGACCCAGTTGCCGATACGCTACTCAGGGTCGAGGCAGCGCTAACACAAGGGCTTCCAGCGAACGAATTACCAACTCATCCTAGCCATGTGGAATTTCCCGGCGAAGTGCCGGCAAATGCTACAAGAGTGACAACCACTGTTTCAGTCGATGGTAACCAAAGTGGTCTTCCGAGTAACTTTGGTTATGCGGGTGCTAGAGCTCATGTTAGGATGAGTACAGGACTATACGCAGCGCCTGGAGAAGTTGTAACGGCAACTCTTCCTTCGGAAATAGTCGACTCAGGAACCTACGTCTTGGTAGGGGCGCATAGTGACAAGTTGTGGTCAAAGACTCAGTTACATCGACATCCAGAGATTGTCAGATGGTGGTATGTTGATGATGTTAGTATGGAAGTTGGAAATGCCTTCGGGGGGCCGATTTACATTGCAATAGAACCGGGTTCTACACTGGGCGATTTCCAAGTAAATTTCTCAAATGCAGTCGAGGCTCCGATGTTTGTTCTTGGAGAGACTTCCGACTTTGAATGGATATATTCGGAAAGCGATAATCCCGCACCATGGGCCGAATTGGTTTCGGATAATTTCATCATGACAGTTCCAAGTCATGAAATCCGGGATTTATCAAATCCGACAGATTTGATGGATTGGTGGGATATAGCTCTAGAAATGGAGCATGAATTGTATGGCTACTTACCTTGGCCAAGAGTTGAGCGAGCCGTCTTTGATGCTCAGATATCAGCAGGTTGGATGCATTCTGGATATCCATTCATGGCTCATGATTTGAGTGTGGAAGGAGTAGTCAATGTATCCTACATGTCAGAGAATGGAGATTGGGGGATGTTCCACGAATTAGGACATAACCATCAATGGATGCCTTCCACGCTACCGGGAACAACAGAAACTGGATGCAACTTTGCTAGTGTCTATCTAATGGAAGATTTGGTTGGTGTAGAAGGCCATAGCGCAGTCGACCCAACTCAAAGAGCAAATCGTATGAGGGGCTATTTTGATGATGGTTCAAATATAGCCAATTGGTCTGTTTGGACTGCCTTAGATACCTATTTGATAATCAAAGAAGAGTGGGGTTGGGACCCGATTACTCAAGCCTTGACAGTATACTACACATTACCTGCGGCTGAGGTTCCAATAACTGGTGATGAGGAATTCAATGCCTGGGTTTTGCATCTTTCGAACGCAACAGGGTACAATTTAGCTCCTTATCATGCTGCGTGGGGATTCCCACTTACACAGAATACACACGATTCGCTTACCCATTTACCAATCTGGGTAGATGATCCGTTACGAGGTGAATATTTCACCTATCAAGCGATACTTCGAAACTTGGGCGTAAATAATACCACATCCAGCAGTTCAACATTCAGTTGGGAAACTTATGATAATGGAACAAATACTTCCCTGACAATCTACTATGGATTAATGGACATGGGTAACCAATCTTGGGTTTGGGCCAATAGTGCATCCTTAGGAGACTCAGCAGTTGGTTGGTCAGATTACGAAATTACAGGCTTATCCAGTAATTCGACGTACTACGCCAGAGTCAAGGCTTCGAATGAAAATGGAGACACATGGTTCGGGCCTGTAAATTGGACAACATCGAGTAATTGAAAATCAATTACTAACTCTTCTTAGTAACTCTTCGAGACTTACTTTAGGACAATAGCGCTGATGTAAATTAGCTATTGGAATCCAGATTAATGTATGTGCAAATGTCACCGCTAAGGCCTCTGCAACTGAGAGACGTGGTTGATCCATCATGTATTCTGCAGCGATTCCAAGAATTGCAAAGTGTAGGACATAGATTGTCAAAGTCAGTCTCCCAGAGGCTTCTAGAAAACTCAGATTGATTCGCTCGTTATTGGAATTCTTGAGCAGTAATTCATTTGCAATAAGTACAAACATTGCTGTTACGAAAATAAAGAATGTTGTTGCTGGAAAGAACGTCAAAATAGCATCTCCTTCGGTTAGAGCCCAGGGCTTATTAGAAGAAAATGACAAAGCAATACTAACCAAAAATATGATCCCGCCCATTGTCATGATGTTCTTCCTAGTTTCAATATCAGTATCAGATTCTGCAATTATTGCACCTAGAATCGAAAATGCCAGCCAAGGGAGAACAGGATATGTACCATTTACTAGCAATCGATGAACCCATTCCTCAAACCCTTGCGAATCAACTCTTGAAGACCAAGAAAGTTCAGCACCGTTGTATTCTCCCAGAAGAAGTGGAGTCAGTGCAAGCAGCGAGAAAATACCAACTAATTGTTTGCTGGTGAGACGAGAAATAAGTGGGGCAAAAATAGCAGCGATTGCAATTAAGGTTAGAACACCCGGGGTTTGCCATTCGAATCTTCCACCTCGTTCAATAGCAAGTAGAAAATTGACAAGGAATTGGCAAGCGGTTAGGATTACTACCCTTGGTAGAACCCAATTAATCCAAGCGGGTGAGTTTAATCCCCCGGCAAATCTTTTCTTTGCTCCTCGATGCATTCCCCAGCCTGATACTGTAACGAATAGTGGAGCCGCCATACCTCCAAATGCAGCAGCTACGAATGCTGCCGGATGCCCGACAGTGATTCCTTCGGGCGGCAATATTGCTGCTGTATGAACCTCGACCATGAAGAGAATTGCAATCGCTTTCATTTGGTCGATGTAGCCCAACCTCATGCACTCACCCAATAATCTGAGTTATTCTAGTTTCAACACTTACTGATTCGGGTGAAACCGAAAAAGCAGAAGAAATTGATTCGGAAAAGCCATCTGGCAATTCATTTCGATGATAAATTACAATCAATGGCTCACCAGTCTCGATTTCATCACCAACTTGAGCTTCAATAATCGCCCCTACTGCATGGTCTACAGTATCTGTAAGAGTTTTTCTACCGGAGCCTAATTCTGAACAGGCGAGTGCAATCGACATTGCATCGATATCGTTAATCCATCCATTTCCCTCAACATAAATCTCCGTCGAGAGTAAATTTCTATCGAGTAATCCAAGCGAACTTAGCATAGAATGGTCGCTTGCAAAATCACCCCTATTTCCACCTTGAGATTCTACCATATCTAGGAATTTTGCAAAGGCGCTACCATCGTTCAAGGAATTATGAATCATCAAAGCACCCTCTTCCATATCTTCAACAATTCCAGATGCAGCTAACAGAATTCCTGCCTGTACACATACCAATTCTTCTAGATCATGTGGACCACGTCCACATAGTGTTTCAACAGATTCAACAATTTCTAGTGCATTTCCTACCGCGCAACCTAGTGGTTGATCCATGGTTGAAAGGACGACAGAAGTTGTAATTCCCATGCCATTGGCAGCATCTGCCATCGATTGGGCCAATGCTTCGGCTTGTTCTCTTTCCTCCATGAATGCGGCCCTCCCATGTTTCACGTCTAGAACCAGCGCAGAAAGCCCCTCTGCAGCTTTTTTTGAAACAATAGATGAAGTGATTAAGGGAATAGATGCAACAGTACCAGTTACGTCGCGTAAGGCGTACATCCTTCTATCAGCAGGGACCAGTGAATCCGTTTGACCAACCATTGCTAATCCGATTCTTTCAACTTGTTTTTGCATTTCATCTATGGATAGGTCTACTCGAAAACCTGGAATGCTTTCGAGTTTATCCAAAGTGCCTCCAGTGTGCCCTAAACCTCGCCCAGATATCATCGGCACTTTGAGTCCACAAGCGGCAAGGGCAGGAGCTAGAACAATTGAGACCTTATCGCCCACTCCACCTGTTGAGTGTTTGTCAACAACGAGATGTCTCCACTCTTTCGGCCAAGTCAGAACTTGCCCCGAATCTCTCATTAATTCGGTTAGTGTGATAGTTGATTTCTCATCGAGTCCGTTTTCGAATATACTTAGCAACCAATCGATGACTTGCTCATCACCAAGTGAACCATCGACGACTCCATTTACAATATCAGCGATTGAAGCGCTCATGCCTCATCCTCGCCGTATTCATCGCGCAATTCTTCGATACTCATTCCCTTGTCTAAGAGGAACTGGACTTGATTCCGGTCAAGTTTATCGAAGCCAAAGCCATCTAAAACAATCTGACCGTGAACTCCGTCATCTCTACCTTCGGTCCAATCCCTTGTGTCTTCGGATTCCTCATCGAATCTTGTACCTTTGAGAATAGCTTGTTCAGCATCAGCATCATCGAATCTATATCCGGAATCATCGATTAGTCGAGAATCGGTTTTTATTCTCGGTCTCCTTACCATAGTTAATCCAGCACCAACCAAAGAAGTCGCTGCAATTATTGTCAGTGCTAACAAGAATTTTGCTCCCGGGGTAGAGAGTGGGTCGTCTCGAACATTATTCTCTAGCCACCCTCCATTACCTTCGTCATCATTTTCCCCATCATTGCCGTTGGTATTGTTTGTTTGACCGTTGTTGCTATCGATTATTTCTTGTTCATCACAGCCAAATTGTATTCCATCTAGAATCCCATTACCATCTACATCGCTGGAATTCATGGCCACTATTGGCGACCTTCCTAATGATTGAGCAAATTCAGCTTCTTGTCCATCTAGAATACAGTCATCATCAGTGTCGTTATCATTTGGATTTCCTCCCCAAAGGTATTCGTTTAGATTGTTCAATCCATCTTCATCTAAATCCAGTGATTGTTCACTTAGAGCAGTTCCAAGCACGGCTGCGGAATGCCGATTCAAACCGTATTGAATCTCCCACATATCCGGAAGTAGGTCTCCATCTGAGTCTGTAGTTGCGTCAAGTCGATGCCAATCTTCGTTGAATGATTGTAGATAATCTGAAGTTAGTGATTGATCATGAATTAATACACTCATTTCTCTATTTCTCAATGCCGCGTTTGAGCCCCAATTCATACTTCCGACAAAGACACTCTCACCATCGATTATTGCACCCTTATTGTGCAATTTTGTAATCGAGTCAGAATATGCCATTAGTCGTGCTGTGGTATCCAATCCCTCTGTTGCATTCCAATTTGTATTGAACAGGTTAACTGCATCTCTAATTTCATCATCACTGTCAGCATAAAACCCATTCAATAGTAAGCGGACTTGTACTCCTCTTTGGGCCGCTTGGTAAATTGCTTCAATGATTGGATTATCACCGAATCCCCAATACCAATCTAAGTCTAAGTATTGTAAAGAAAGTTCAATTGTTGAATCCGCGGCGTCAATCATTTCGATAATTCCATCGACACAATCGTCGGGGCACGTCATCAATTGCATTTCCAAAGGACCAGAATATGGTTGGGTAGTAGGTGCTTGTAACGAGACCCCACTGGTTTCGTCCATTACCCAATCGGATGTTGGTGAATGATTCGATGAGTGTGGTGATATGTGTAGGTGATTCTCATTTTCGTCCCAAGAAAGACGAGACATAACTAGCTCAGCAAAGGAAATTGAATTGACAATAACCGACCACTCTCGATTACCTATTCCATCTGGTGGTAGGCTTGTATCCTTCCAGTTGCCTGATGAAATCCATACACTTTCCGTATCCCTAATAGCAACCTTGCTGTGAATGTAGGTATACGGAGAACTAATCAAACTTGGATCTTCCATCCAAAGAACGGTTGCACCAGCATCATGGAGAGTTTGTGCATGACCTCTTTGGTTATTTTTCGTACTACTTCCATCGAGTATACCTTCTTCAAGTAAAATTGTGACAGAAACACCTCGATTTATTGCTTCCAGTAATGCAGTAGTGAGGTCTGGGCTCATAAATTGGTAGACATGTAGATGAATCGATGTTTCTGCATCCTCAATCCAGTGCATTAAGTCATTAAATGATGTATCAGGACCAATAGAAGACGAGACTGTAGAGGATTCTTCTAGTGTAATTTTTCCTCCATCACAGAAGGTTGAGGCTCCAATTCTAATCCATCTATACTCCCAATCTTCACCCGTGTCTGTATCTGGATTATCTCCGCAGCCAGAGCCTCGCATCAAAATCAATCCAGGCGTTCCATCTCCAGGGACTGAAATCGCCGCACCATTCCACCCTTCGATTTCAGCATCACCTC
>CALEIW010000181.1 GCA_937876055.1 uncultured euryarchaeote | reverse complement strand
TGGCACCCCACAAAAAAATATCAGGCTAAGAATTGCACCAGAATCCTCGCCGATACCTGAAATTGCCAAGAAAATTATCAGGATGAATGAAGCAAGAACTATCCCAAAAGGACGAAAATCAGAGGTGTCAAATTCCTGAGCTGAATACATCGGCGGGGACTGCTCAGACTTCAAATGAGAATCGACTAGAGAATCCCAATCGGAATTGAACTTGGCCGAATCTCGATTCGCCCCCTCATCTTTCACAACTCTCTTCTTTTGGTTCAATAGATAATTAAATCGCCGACTTGGAACTCCCAAAGACAACGATGAACGAGGAGAACTCCAAGCGAATCTGGAACTATATGCAGGAGGCAGGCGACAAACTAGTCGGCAAACTCCCACCCTCATGGCAGCACCCAAAGGGCAGAAACCCCTACGCTCATGTAGCAATTTGTGTCAAGGGACATTTTGGACAATCGTACAAAGATATTCCAGACGAAAAGATCCAGGAAGTGCTGGATTACATCGATTATTTGGTAGAAAACCCATCATAACCCATATCCTGTACATCGATTCACTGAATGCCAAATTCCTGCAAAGCCTTCAAAGGGAGTCGCAAAGTCGGAGAGATTGCAGGAACCCTGTCACACTCGCGGGTGCTAAGCACCCATTACTGACCGCCAATAGGCGAAATTAATGCGAGGCCCCATGAGTGGGGCCGGCTAACTGCAGGAGAGAAAGCAAAATGGCAAAAGAAGGAAAATATGTGATTCACGCGACCATCAAGGCGGACGGAACCGTCGCCCGAAAGGACGTCGTCGGAGCCATCTTTGGACAGACCGAAGGTCTGCTCGGAGAGGATCTACAGCTGCGCAAGTTGCAGCGTACCGGACGCATCGGACACGTCGATGTGAATCTGAACAACAACAAGGGACGAGTCAAGGGTGAGATCATCATGACCTCGTCAATCGACCAGGTCAGCACCGCAGTTATCGGAGCGGCATTGGAAACAATCGACAGGATTGGGCCTTGCAAGGCGATAATCCGAGTTCAAAGAATTGAGAACGTCAACTCTGCAAAGAGAGACACAGTCATCGATAGAGCAAAGTCTCTGTTAATGGGAATGATTGAATCTGGCGCGGACGAATCGAAGAACATTCTAGACGAGGTTCGCTCGGTTCTGACCGTCGACACAGAAACGGAAATCAGCGGTATGACCGCAGGCCCAAACGTCAAGGGTTCGGAGGCGATTATCATCGTCGAAGGACGCAACGACGTACGCAATCTACTGAAATTCGGAATCAAGAACTCGATTGCTACAATGGGCTCCGGAATCAAACCGGAATTGATAGAACTCGCTAGCAAGAAGAAGAGCGTAACCGCCTTCCTCGATGGCGATAGAGGCGGCCGCCTTCTGCTGATGGAAATCAGTGGAAGCCTCGGCAAGTCACTAACCCACGTAGCGATGGCACCTCAAAGCAGAGAGGTCGAACACCTCGAAGGAAAGGTAGTCACCAAGTGTCTGAACCAGAAGGAGGCCGCAAACAAAGCAGTCTCCCGAATTACTGCAGAACTTGCAAAGGAAGATGACGCATCAGTCGGTCGCGGCTCCGCCGCACTGGAAGCACCTGACGAAGTCAAGGGTTGGGCTGACAAGATGGACGGACTGAAGACAAACAACGCGATTATCATCCTAGAAGATGGATCTGCAACCGACCCTGTCGGAGCTAGAAAACTCGAGGAAGCGTTGGGGGAGGCCGAAGGCGCCCAAGGCTTGGTCTTCGCTGGAAAGGTCACAGACCGAATATTCGATCTAGCATCTGGAGCCGGAATTGGCAACGTCCTAGGAAAGACCGTTGGCAAGAACACCCTAAAGGGTGGAGTTCAGGCATTTTCAGTCAAAGATTTGTGAAGTTTGAACCTATATTGAGCCGAGTTCGATTTTTCGTTCTCGGCGGGACTACGTCCCGCCTCTAATCAGCGCTCAGCATAGGCTCATCAGACGAAGCCATCAAAAGGGCCACAGGTCCGCTACGAGCGATGGAGCAGTCCACCTTGGGCATCCTCTCGCTGTATGCACTACTGGGTATGGCCATCGCAATCCTATGGCTGAGGCACCAGCAAGTCCTACGTCAGAGGGATACGATTGCTGACCGAGTTGGTTCGCTTGAAGGCGATCTAAACTCGACAACACAGAGATTGGATTTGCTCTCACGAGGTGTCGATACTGTATTCGGAGAGACTCCCGAATTACACGGCCTGCTAGGAGTTCATCGCTCCTTAGAGACTGCAGAATCCTTGCTATTCGAGCAGGCGGTTGGAGTTAGTTCATCCGAATCCTGTGCTATCGCAACTCATGCAGCAAGGGCCGTCCTCGATGGGCAGGAAGCCACAATCGAAGAGGACAAAGTGACAGTTCATTCCGGACTCTCCCCGCTAGTAGAGAGGCTAGCCTCCATGCTAGACGCCGCTGAGATGCATGCCGAAGACCTAGAGCTGACCGGGCCAGAGCAACGCCGCCTTGGAGAATTATTCCACGCAATCGAGCGAACAGAAAGAGCGGCGCAATGTTATCGCCAAGCCCATCAATTGGCTTCAGAAGACGCATCAGCACTCCGCTCACTAGCCAATATTCAGCGAGAAGAAGGCGATGTCGAGGCTCTAGATAGAAGCCTCGAGAGATTACTAGCAATCGACCCCGACGATACCGAGGTACTGGAAGAACAAACCCTCCTCCTCTCTGGAACAGATATCGAAAGAGTTGTGCGAAATCGTAGGAGACTCGAAGCACTTGGAATCGAGAGTGTTGCTACCACCGATGAAGCGAGTATCGCAGACCTTGCCAGTCGAGCTCAAGAAGTTCGCAAGGAAGTCGACCCGCTCTCTTCCAAGCCGAATACCGCTGCTGGTTGGACCGAACGGGCCGCTAAACTGATGTTGGTGGGAGAGGTTGTATCAGCGCTTGAATCGATTGAGAATGCGCTAGAGATGGATCAATCCAACCCTGATGCTTGGATGCTCCATGCCCGCTTGCTAGCAGCAGGAGAAGGCAACACCTCAGAGGCAATTCAAAGCGTACGAAGAGCCTCTGCGCTCGGAGAATATGGAATCTTGCTTGAGGCTGAAATCCTAGAGAATGATGGCAGAATAGAAGCCGCAAGGGAAGTTCTCAAGCAACATCTAGAATCAGATCCAGGAGATGCAGAAGCAAGAGCCCGATTAGCACTGATACTGCTTAGAGCAGGCTCACCTGAATGGGCTAGAGAAGTCCTCAATGAGGCGACCGATTTGTC
>CALEIW010000180.1 GCA_937876055.1 uncultured euryarchaeote | reverse complement strand
AATTTAAGTCAACAAATCATCATAGTCCCGAGTAACGGAATGGCTACCACAGGATTGATTTTCGGAATAATTTCAATGATTATCAGTCTGGCTTCGCCGTTTTTCCTTTTCATTTGTTGCCTATTATCGGTGCCAATGGCGCTATTAGGTGCTCTGTTTTCTCATTTAGGATATTCCCAATCAAGAACTAATGGGGTTGGAGGAGGTGCCGCCATAGGAGGGTTAGTTTTGAACTGGATGCAGATACTCATTGGTATTGTGCTACTATTTTTGCTAATTTTAGGAATAGCCTTACCTTCTTCAGGGGGGGCATGATAAATCATCTAGAATCCAAGATCTTCTAGATTCACATCACTATTCATATTGACTCGAACAGGGAAGGCTAAGGTCACTCCATCTTCCTCGAATCTTCTCAAAATCTCTGTGACAAAGAATGATTTAGAAGGCCTCATCTTCTTTGCATGGTCTACATAATATCGTATCTCCATGACTATTTCTTGGTCTCCGAATCCTCTCAAAACAACCTCTGGTGGTTTTGGTTTGCTAACAATGTCTTGATGATTGTCTGCGATATCTTGCACAATCTCTTCCGCCTTTGTGACGTTCGCCCAAGTTGCAGTAAGTCCAAGTCTGATTCTTACCCTGAGTTCCATATCCGAGCTGTGGCTGAAATTTGCAACTGCATCTTTTGTCAGAATCTTGTTTGGAATCGTCAAAAGAACTCCATCGGTTGATCTTACTCTTGTGGTCCTCAAACCGATGTAACTTACATCCCCCCATTTTGCATAGTTCCCACCTAAACTCTTGGGAAGCAAAATTCGCTCGCCCTCTCTAAATGGTCTGTCAATAATGATGAAGATACCTGCGATTACATTCTCCACAGTATCTTGTGCCGCGAATGCTACTGCTAATCCTACAAACCCTAATCCGACTACTAAACCTGTTACATTAATTCCAAATTCGTCTGCTGCCGTAAGGACTACAACCGCCCATAATACAACATTTACGATTCTGAAAAGAAAATTTTCCAGACCCTCGTCAAATTCTGTTTTATCAAGTAGCCTTCGTAAATATCTCTTGACCACACCGATCAATGGAATTCCAAGTATCAAAATTAGTATCCCAGATGCGGGTCCTGCCGACATAGAGTCTTGCAGACATGAAAAACTGGGTTCGAGTTCATTCGGAAAGTCGTTCAAGCACCCTTCCATATCCCCTCAAAGAATAGTTGGGGCAATAATTGTTGGTGGTCAAGGCAGGGTGAAAAGGCGATCATCACCATGCCCATCCATCAAGCCAATTCTCACAGCAGCATCTATCCAAGCATGTGCGTAATTGATTGCTCCGAAGGCTCGGACCAAATCTCCCTTATCTAGGAAATGTTTGGCATCTGCTTGGTAATCATCACACATTCTCATCATAGAATCGAGTCTGGCTACATCTTCTTCAGATTCTGCAA
>CALEIW010000179.1 GCA_937876055.1 uncultured euryarchaeote | reverse complement strand
AGCAAGTAGTTCATTGGGTAATGCGCGATTCGAGTCGTACTCTAACACTTGGAGCAGGTCAGTCCAAGTTGGGAATGCAACAAGACGGGCAGAGTGTGATTTGGACCGGCACCGTTGATCTGACTGATGGCGGTAGAATCTCTCTGAGAGAAGGTGACTGGGTAGGATTCTACCTCACAGGTTACGATTCTGCAGGAAATGAGTTCCCTGTAGTATCCAATTCTGAAGCAAGCCCGATTGCTGAAGTTGCAGCCGATGACACAGACTTTGAGCGACAATGGGTACGCCTAGGTGCAGTTGGTGCTCAACTGAAGATTGGCTCAATGGAACTATCGGATGACCACGTCGCTCCAGGACAAGAGATTGAGATTACAGCATACGTCTTGAACGTTGGAGGAGAAGAGAATGCAGGATTCAGAGTCGCATTCTATGCAGGAGATTCCATCGTTCCTTTCGATACAGTATCATTGAACAGAATCGATGCAAACCAAGAGATTCCAGTTTCCGTTAGATGGGAAGCAAGAGAAGGAGTAGACCGCATTAAAGTGGTTGTAGACCCTGACAATCTGATCGTTGAAGTCAACGATGAAGACAACTCTGCGGAGCATAAGGTTGAGATTGTCTATGTCTCTTACATGGGATGGTTTGACTCGATTCGTGAGCAACCATTGATTTGGCTGTTCTCAATTCTATCGATCATCGTTCTAGTTGCTATTGGAATAACCGCTAACAGAACTGCAATCAACCACGGTGAAGATTCCATTTACGAAGATGAATGGGAAGAGGAAGAAGACTGGGAAGATGATGATGAGGAAGAGGATGACGACGACGATTACGATGAAGATTATTGATTTTCAAATCGTTGCCCTCTTGAACCAGTGACATCGCCCAGCAAACATGGCCGAGGGTGTATTCTCCAAACTCGACAAGAGCCTTCAGAAGGCTCTTGAAGAGAGGAAATGGTCCCCAACTCCTGTTCAAGAGGTAACTCAAGACGAAATCGCATCGGGCGGAAATAGACT
>CALEIW010000178.1 GCA_937876055.1 uncultured euryarchaeote | reverse complement strand
CGCCGCCTTTGCCATACCTAAATCTGGATGTCCGGGATGTTGTTCGGCTACTTCCATAGCAGATTTTGCAAGTATTAAACCAGGTATTGCAGTACAGCAACTAAATCCCATTAATCCTAAAATTGCTAGAATTAGTGCGGCAATAGCTTGTGTAGGGGGATATTGTCCTACCGCTGCTGGATTACTTACCCCTTGGACATACAATACTTCTGGGCCTTCTGGGTTAGGTGTTCCTTCTGATTGAGAATCACCAGTCATCTTTACTCCCTCTGCTTTGTTCGAATTCCTAGAATCCTTCTAGCACAGCCAACCCGCCAAAGAATAAAACCCCGATAATAATACCAAGAATTGCGATTACTAAACTGATGATATTAACCACATTTGAGGCATTAATCATACCCGCTTCAGGATGGTAAGCACTACCTTCTATTTTCTTCTTGTCTGAACTAACTAAGAACATAGCTGGAATGGTAAAAATCAGGCCGCAACAACCTGCAACTCCGCAAGAACTTGCAGCGGCTGAAAGTACAGTGACTATTCCCAAAATGGCTAGTACTAACCCTGCGACAGCGTTTGTTTGAACGATCATAGCTCCCGAAACTTGTGGCCCTTGATTTGCGTTGATGACTGTTGGTTCTCCAGAAATTTGAGGCGCTGCTGATTCATCTTGCATGCTTTTGCGTCAACGAACCTTCCCTTGAATGCTTTGCCGGAATAATCAGTCCAACGGATAACATCATTTTCTTTCTCAGACTGCCTAACATCATGCCAGAGATGCCTGAAGTGGAAACAGTCCGTCGCGGGCTAATTCCTCATTGGGTAGGCAGAAAGATTAGCTTTGTCGATTTACGCCGCCCAGACCTCCGATTTCCATTCCCCTCGAATCTTGAAGAAACACTCACAGGTGCTAAGGTAACAGAGATTGGACGAGCCTCAAAATACCTATTGATTCGCCTAGATAATGGAAATACTTGGCTAAGTCATCTCGGTATGACTGGAGTTTGGACAATCGATTCACCAGGCGATGGAAAGCACGATCATGTCTACGTTGAGTTTGATGATGGTGCGCTAACTTCCACTTACTCTGACCATCGTAGATTTGGCATAATGGATTTGATGCCAACATCATCTGAAAGGGAACATAAACTGCTATCTGGACTAGGGCCAGAACCGCTCACCAATGATTTCACTTTAGAATCGCTGAAGTCCGGTTTACATGGTCGTCGTAGCCCGATTAAGACAGTTCTACTCGATCAGCGAGTTGTTGCAGGATTGGGCAATATCTACGTTAGTGAGATTCTCCACCGTTCTGGAATTTCACCAACTAAGACAGCGGCTGAAGTGGCTGGAAAAAGTCAACGAATTGTTGTTGCAGTCGAGAGAATTCACAAATTTACCAATGAGGTGATTTTCGAAGCCATCGAAGCCGGTGGCTCAACGATTTCAGATTTCCGAGGTGTCGATGGTTCGGGGGACTTAGGCTACTTTCCTCAACAATTCATGGTATTCAACAGAGAGGGAGAAAACTGCAAGCAGGAAAATTGTGGTGGAACAATTCGACGCATCGTTCAATCCGGGCGCTCGACATTTTATTGTCCAAGATGTCAGAGATAATTACGACATGAGTCTCTTTACTACAGCTAGGTTTAGGCTGATTGGAACCAGTCTATTTGCATAAGGAATTGGCTTATTTAGAAAACCGGGAATCACTTCTCTTCTACCCTTACGCATGGCCTTTACTGCAGTCTTTGCTACCTTTGCCGCAGGTACTGCCCCAGATAATTCAAGGGCGCCCAATTCCATTCCAGCAACTTCTTGGAAACCGGTCTCAACGAAGCCTGGACATAACGCGGTAATAGATACTCCTGTTTTCTTCAATTCCGCATGCAAGGCGCGTGTGTAAGATAGAATATATGCCTTAGTTGCACAATAAACAGCCATATTCGGGCCTGGTTGGTACCCCGCAATTG
>CALEIW010000177.1 GCA_937876055.1 uncultured euryarchaeote | reverse complement strand
TGACTGAGCCTAGTCGTTGATTGAAGGCGATTCCAAACCGTCAATCATTCCAATGTATTGTCTGCTACCAGCATCCTCAATGAACGCACGGTTATGCTTATGACCGTATTTTCGGTGGCGAACTCTGCCGGTCCCTACGGGACCGTCAGGTGTCAGCGATGTCGACGGTTCCAGAAGCGTATCTCGCCCTAGCTGTGATGACCCTTGTTGGCATAGGATTCCCCGTGATGAGCTTCGTCGCTTCTCGCTTCCTAAGGCCAACTCCGAGCGCTCATGATAGCAACAAGTTGCGCTCGATTTTACTTCCGGGTTATGAGACTGATCAGAGCCTATACGTTAGGCGAGAAAGCACTTACGAGTGCGGCGCTGATCCAGTGGGCGACGCTCATATCAATTTCCACTTCCAATACTATTGGTATGCCATTATCTTCCTTGTATTCGATATAGCATTCATGTTCCTAGCATTTGGAGGAGTAATCGCGATTCAAGATGCTGGTGGAGACATCGATATTTGGTCAGCGATGATTACCCTAACCGTATTCATCGTGTTGATGAGTCTTGGCGTATGGCACGTATTCCGCAAGCGCGGTCGAATTTACATCTGAGGTGATTGAATGAGCGAAGAACCCCAAAACTTCTCGGTTTTCAATAGTAGAATTCTCGTCGACACTGTAGGCGATGTAACCGACGAGGCTCTCAAGGCTAGTCGAATGAAGGAAGTAATCGGAGTACTTGGTGGTCGCCTATTCAACTGGGGTCAGCGAAAGTCCCTCTTCCCTCTTCACCTTGGAATCAAATGCTGTGCCTTGGAAATGGCAGCTGCAGGAGCCAGTCGATTCGATGCAGAGCGATTTGGTGTGTTCTTCCGCTCAAGTCCAAGGCAGTGTGATGTTCTATTAGTCAATGGGCCAATTTCGAAGAAGTTTGCAGATCCAATTGTACGACTCTGGGAGCAAATGCCAGAGCCCAAATGGTGTATCGCAATGGGCGAGTGTGCAATATCGGGTGGACCATACTTCCAGTCTTACAATATCCTCGAGGGTGTTGATACAGTAATTCCGGTTGATGTGTATATTCCAGGATGCCCTCCACGTCCAGAGGCATTGATTGATGGCTTTGGGAAATTGCGTGAGAAGATTATCCGCATCGGTGGAGTGCCTAGTGAAGTTCGACCGATGAGCGAGGCACCGCTAATCGTCGGAGACGAGTGAAGGAGGATTTTGAATGGGCAAGAAAATCTCGGCAGCGGCTCAGCAGAAGGCAGCAGAGGAATTAGTAAAGGCAATGTCGTCCTTCGATGGAGTTTCTGCTGAAATCGATAGCCGCTCAAGTGGAACACAGGTCCGCCATACAGTAAGTGCCACATCTACTCCCGAATCGTGGAGGCAATTAGCAGAGGCCCTAGCAACTGACCATGCTGTCGACTACTGTTCAATGATTACCGGAATTCACTGGCCGGAGGCAGCCGATAAGACATGGGAGGTAGTCTATCACCTAATGCGAACCGGAGTAAAAGATCCGGCAGCAATAGAAGGTGTAGTTCAACCAAATATCACCGATGCAGAAACTCTCACTGGTGCCGATATACCGATGGAGATTCAAATTAGCATTTCATTACCTGATACACGAGAACCTATGGTTCCCTCTGTTCAAGACCTATGGGTTGGAGCTGATTGGAATGAGAAGGAAACTTGGGACCTCGTTGGAATCGACTTTGAGGGTCATGAAGGAATGCGCCGCGTCCTTAATCCACATGAAACTCCAGTAGGGTATCATCCATTACAGAAGCAACACAAGTTGCGCTATCATGGGTTTGAAGAAATGTACGACGATGCTCAAGGATTCATGAGGAAACCAGCTGATGCTGGTAAGATCAAGTAAGGAGGGATTCAGATGGCAGAAATGTGGATTTCGATGGGTCCTCAACACCCAATGACTCACGGGCTTTGGACTTTGAAAGTCAAAGTCGATGGAGAAACTGTAGTCGATACCGAACCAGATTTGGGATACATCCATCGTGGTGTTGAGAAAATCTGTGAGGCACGAGACTTCACTCAGATTACGACCTATTGCGATAGACTATGTTACGCTAGTGCAAACACCTGGTCACACTCCTACATCTACGCTGCAGAAGACCTACTTGGTGTAGAAGTCCCTGAGCGAGCCGAATACATTCGCCTCATCGCAGTCGAGTTACAAAGAATCGCTAGCCACCTAATGTGGCTTGGTGCGTACGGTCCAGACATAGGTAATCTCTCGATTATGGTATGGTGCCTGCGTGAGCGCGAGATGATGATGGATTTACTTCAAGAGTTGGGTGGTTCAAGAATGCACTACAACTTCCCAAGAATAGGTGGGGTTAAGCGAGATTTACCTCATGGATTTTCTCAGCGTGCTCAAGCCAAATTGAAGCTCTTCCTCAATCGAATTCAGGAATATGAGGCGCTATTTGATGAGAGCACAGTATTCCTTGTTAGAAGCCAAGGAGTAGGCTACGCCAAGCCCGAGGAAATGATCAATCACGGTGTCACCGGACCTAATGTTCGAGCCGCCGGTGTTGATTACGATGTTCGCTGGGCTCACCCTTACTCTGTTTACAGCGAACTCGATTGGCAACCATCCGTCGAACGTTCCTCAATCAAGGGTGCAGACTGCTACGACCGTTATCGAGTCCGTGTGGAAGAGATGCGAATGAGCGCATCGATGGTTCTCCAAGCACTCGATAAGATGCCAGGAGGCTCTGAGACATATCACGAACCAGGAGATCCGAAGATTATCGCCAAAGCGCCATCAAGAGCCCCTGAAGGGACCCACGGAAGCCATCACTTCGAGGATAGTAGAGGTGAATCGATGTTCTACATCGCAGGCGGAGGCGAAGGTCGAGGAAAGATGCCTTATCGAGTTTCAATCCGTTCTCCGATGTTCATTACAATTCCTTATGCTGCAAAGTGTATGATTGGCTACAAAGTGGCCGACATTCCTGCGATTATGGGTTCATTCGACCCATGTATTGGAGAAACCGACAGGTGATTTACAATGGCAGGAACTAGCGATTGGTTAGACGTCCGTGGCTGGATGGAGTCTATCGTCGGTTGGTCAATGGACCAAGTTCATGACTTACTACCTTCAAGTGATATTGGTTTAGGCCCATTAGGTTCCGTAAATTTGCAAGGAGAATTTGCAAGCATTCAGGGAGCCCTCGAAACTTTCCTATTCACCACTATAATGTGTACAATTGTCTTTGCTACAATGATGCTCACCTTGATGGTAGTTCCATACATTGAGCGCAAATTCATAGCGAGATTGATGGACAGATTGGGTGCAACTACCAGCCTCAGAAGTTTGTGGATTGGCGAAGGCCATACGACTGCGGGCCAATGGTGGAATCAACTGCCGTTTGGGATAGGTGCTCCGATTGGATGGGTAAACGGAATGCTGAACTCTAACTTTGGAAACAAATCGAAGCACGTAGCAGTAGATCGCGTTCACAATAGAGGATACCACGGAATTTGGTTCCTATTCCCCGGTTTCTTCCAAGCGCTAGCCGACTTCCTAAAGTTCGCTACCAAGGAACACATGGTCCCAACAAAGGCCGACAGATTGGTTTTCGAAACCGCTCCTGTAATCATTATTGCAACCACAATCATGGTCTATGCATTCATCCCATTCGGACCACACATATGGGCTGCCAACCCAGAGTTGTCATTGGTATTCATGATGGCAATATTCGGAGTCGCACCACTCGGTGTTTTCTTTGCGGGATGGTCGTCAAACAACAAATATACCCTCATCGGAGGAATGAGGTCCGCGGCACAACTTACCGCTTACGAGATACCTTTACTGATTAGCGTCCTAGCAATTGCAGTAATTTCAGGATCCTTCAACATTCTAGAAATAGTCGATTTCCAAATCGAGACAAGTAACACATGGAATGTCTTCATCATGCCCTTGGGTGCTGCATTATTCCTAATCACAATGATCGCTGAAGTTGAGCGTATTCCATTCGATATGCCTGAGGCAGAGGCCGAATTGGTTGAGGGTTGGTGGACAGAATACGGTGGAATCCGTTGGGGACTGATGTTCGCTGTCGAAATGATGCGAGCCTACGCGGCTTGCATCCTCTTTGCACTATTCTTCCTTGGCGGTTGGCAATTACCATTCGAAGACACTTTGGTTGGCCTTCCTTATGTCGGGGTCCTCTTTGACTTCCTAGCAAATGCAACACCTGGATTGGTAGTTCTACTCCTCAAGGCATACCTGATGTTCGCATTCTTCGTGTGGGTCCGTGCTTCACTACATCGTGTTCGCACCGACCAAATTCTTGAGTTTGGATGGCGTTGGCTCCTTCCGGCCTCGATGGTCAATCTTGCCGTGGCAATCTGGCTTCGCCTCGAGGTGTGGGATAGTACTGCAGCAGGAGGATGGCCGATTTGGGCGGTCCCAGTTCTATTTGGCTCATTCATAGTCGCTTTCGTTGTCCTCGCCTTGGATGAGGATGAAGATGCGTTGGAACTGAATCGAAGGATGTACCACACACAGACCTTGGAGAAGGCAAGCCCAGGTACTCACAGAGATTAGATTGGAGGTGAATAAATGGATAAATCACAGCACTATAACACTGGACACCCACACGCGGCTCCTAACTTCCGTAACCTGATTATTAAGCCAATGTGGATGACGATGAAAACGGCATTGAGAACCGTTCCTTTCCTAGGGCGATTAGGCCTTTTGAAAAATAATTATCATGGTCAAGAAGTTACAATGACAGATGATTTTACCCAGGCTAGAATAGGGGGCGAACATCTTTCAGAAGGTCACACATATGCTGCTGATCGAGAGTCTACCGATCTACTCCCTTTCCTTGAACGGCCTGTTACGGTCATGTACCCCTATGAACGACTAGAGGACATGGAGCCATGGTTATTCGTTCCAGGAAATTACAATGGTAGAATTGGAATTGTTTGGGAAACTTGTACCGCTTGCAAGGCATGTGTCAAGGCATGTCCAAATGACTGTCTACACATGACCTCTGAAGTTAGAGTCAATGTTCTTGACCTAGCCGAGGAAGACGACGAGTGGCACGGCTATGGATCAGAATTCGAGGCAGGTGGGTATGCCGCGAAGCCAAAGGAAGAGTTCGAAGAAATTGAGGAATTCGACTTAGTGAATGAGCATACCGCAGCCCCGCAGCAATATGATTTCGCAGAAGTAATCGACATCTCCGGCGATACGGCAACCGTGCGTTGGATGGACGGATCAGGTATCGAAGACATTGCAACTACAGAACTCAAGCCGGCGGAGACTGATATCGTCAGCGGTAGAATCGATATCGGCCGCTGTATGTTCTGTGGATTGTGTGCGGAAGCATGTCCGTTCGAATCATTCTTCATGACCAATGAGTATGATGGAATGTCTGGATACTCTCGTGAAGACCTATGGTTCGACGCAGATAGAACTCGTGTACTCCCAGCCGTCCACCAAGAGCGAGTCGATATGGAACTTGCAAAGCGCGCGAAGAAAGAGAAGAATAAGCGCGAAAGAAAGGCAGCTAGAGCTGCCAAGGAAGCGGAGGCTTGATTCCATTGGCTATTGATTTCGAGGCTGTTGCATTCGTCATTATGGCGCTTGTTGCTATCCTCGGAGCCCTGGGATGTGTCTATGCAAGGAGAGTAGCTCACTCTCTTCTCTCGCTAATGATGACCTTCTTCGCCGTTGCTGGAGTAATGGTATTGGCTCACGCCGAGATGTTGGCGGCTATTCAGATTCTAGTTTACCTTGGTTCGGTAATGCTAGTGGTTCAGTTCGGAGTTATGTTAACTCGACGCCAAATACAGGAAGGTGATGTTGAATGAGGGCAATGGGAATCACTGCCCGCTTAGGGGTATTCGCTTTCGTCCTAATTCTTCTAAGAGAAGTAATGGATCATCCAATGTGGGGAGAATCCGCTGCCGGTGCTCCAACCACACTCGAATTTGCAGTATCAATACTCGATGATTGGGCTCTTGTCACCGTTGTTCTTGGAATCTTACTTTCGATGGCGATGATTGGTGCATCTTACCTAGTTCGCGACGAGCGCCTCGTCAACCTTCTCTACGATATGGGAGGCGATGAGTGATGATTGAAGCAAGTTGGATCGCCGGTCTCGGCGTGATTCTCTTTGGTATCGGTTTGATTGGAGCATTTAGCCGAAAGAATGCCATCGTCGTTTTGATGTGCATAGAGGTCATGTTGAACGCAGCCAATCTCAACTTCGTAGCCGGAGCCATGCATCATGGTTCAGTAGACGGATGGGTATTCACTGCTGTTGCAATCGCAATAGCTGCCGCAGAAGTTGCAATCGGGCTTGCAATTCTACTTTCCTTGTACAGTACACAGGAAACAATTTCGCTCGATGAAGCGACTTTATTGAGAAATTGAGGTGATGAAAATGGGAGAAAACAAGCAGGAGTGGGACAGACTACTCTTCATTTTGCCGTTTTTGGCAATCGTACCTTATCTCTACAGCACTGGGGAATCATCAACCGATTATTGGTGGCTAATTATCGCCGCACCTTTGCTTTTCTTCGCAACAATTGCGATAGCAGGTCAGGTTTGGAACGGTGATGAATTCTGGGTAAATCGCTTGAAGGAAGGCGGAATCTTAGGACTTGGAGCACTCAGCGTATCTCTTTCCGCTTCGATTTGGCTGATTTACGATTATCTCGATGCTCACGGCCATATTGAATCAGGAGATCCATTCAGTTGGTTGACCTTTGATGTCCTAACCTACGACTCGGAGGGATGGTCGATTGCCTCTTCAGGATTCAGTGGAATCGGACTAGGAATATACCTCGATGCAGTTAGCATAATGCTACTATTTGTTGCCACTTTCCTATGCTTCCTCATCTGTTGGTTCGCAATCGGATACATGACTACCGATTCAATCAATGATAACTCAAACCATCGATTCTTCGCCGAGTTCGTTCTCTTCAGCATGGGTATGTTTGGAATGGTCCTGGCGGACAACTTCCTTTGGTTATTCATCTTCTGGGAAATAATGGGTCTTTGTTCCTATCTCCTTATCGGATTCTATTACTGGAAGGAAAGTGCTGCATACGCTGCAAAGAAGGCTTTCCTAACAACTCGTGTTGGTGATGTATTCCTAATGATTGGACTACTAATGCTCTATGACATATACGGCTCTCTAGACTTCGCTGTTGTCTTTGATGATCCATCCACAGGCGTAGGTGGAGCAGCGGTGGATGCTGCTATGTTGCAAACTGCACTACTGATGCTATTCATTGGAGCTGTAGGTAAGTCCGCTCAGTTCCCATTACACGTATGGTTACCAGATGCGATGGAAGGACCAACTCCCGTATCGGCCCTTATCCACGCTGCGACCATGGTTAACGCTGGATTGTATCTAGTCGCTCGAATGGTACCATTTGTCGATGTTCACCATCATGGCGTGGCAGGAATGGAAGACCTTGGTCTGATCGTTGCATGGGTCGGTGGAATTACTGCCTTTATGGCCGCAGCAATCGCCTTTGTGCAGAATGATATCAAGAAAGTGTTAGCATATTCCACGATGAGTCAATTGGCCTACATATTTACAGGACTAGGAGCAGCACTTTGGTTCTTCAATAACGATAAGCATCACGCAGGAGCTCTAATCTTCGGTGGTGCTCTATTCCATCTCTTCAATCACGCCATGGCAAAGGGAATGCTGTTCATGGCGAGTGGTTCCGTAATCCACGAAGTTCACCATGCTCACGACCATTTGCATCATGGAGATCATGGTGACCATGACTTCGACCCTCAAGATATGCGCAATATGGGTGGCTTAGCGAGCAAACTACCCGTAACAGCAACAGCGATGATGTTCGGATCGATGTCAATTATTGGGATTCCATTAATCGGTGGATTCTGGTCAAAGGAAATTATCGTTGGAAAGACATGGTATGCTTACTTCAATGGAGCAGACGCATTGCTAGGGCCGGCTATACTAATTCTAGCAACTGCCGGTATGACCGGCTTCTACATGTCACGAATGTGGTTCATGACCTTCGCGGGTGAGCCAAAGAACGAACTCGTAGACCACGTCCATGAAGAGACTCCTTGGATCAAGACACCTCTTGTAATTCTCTCAATAATTACCGCCCTAGGCGGATTCGGACTCGCCCTCTATGGAATGGTAGATTGGCTATCAGGAGAGGCTGACCACCTATCTATTCACAAGGACACATTCGTCGATCAGGTGATTTACGAACTAGAGCATGCATTCCTACCTGAGGACGAACAAGTCCGAATGATTGGCTGGACCACTATCCTGCTTTCATTCATCATTGGTCCAATATTTGCCGCCCGAGTATACGGTGGTTCACTCAAGGAAGGCGAGAAAGCAACACCAATAGTTCACTGGCTAACCAGCCTGTCTGGCAAGTTTGGTAGCCAAAATGTCGATGAATTAGCAAACTCACAATTTGCCGAGGCACTACAGAACCGTCTGTATTTCGATGACCTATACGAGTGGATTCTAGGAAAGACCATCCTTCCATTCTCTGCTTTCGCCGCTTGGTTCGATGCCAACATAATCGATGGAGTAATCAAGCAGATTGAATCCAATTCTGTTTTCGGTTCCGTACAAATTCGCAGAGTAACAACCGGTAGTGCTCGCGACTACATTCTGATGGCTGCTGTCGGGGCATTGTGTATATTCGCTCTAATTTGGGGGGTGAGCGCTTGATTCAGTCAGATCCTCTAACATTCATCACCCTAACACCGCTTGCTGTCGGTTTAGCCCTGTTGATTCTGCCATACCTCGCTCCTGCAAGTATGGCAGAGTTTACTCGAAAGATTTCACGCTCACTTTCGATGGGAGTTGCTCTGGCAATCTTCGCCATAACAACCGCGCTATTCCTCGGCCAAATTGGTAATATCGATTGGCTCAATATTACACAAGGTGAGTATGTTTTTCAAAATGATCCAGATGATCCAGTAGTTCTTCTGGAAAGTATCGGAGTAAGATGGGTAGTCGGGGTTGACGCCTTGTCGTTCCCAATGGTATGGCTTACCGCTCTGTTAATCCCTATCTCTATGCTAGTCGAGTGGGACGCAAAGAAAGGACATCTATTCCACCCGCTAATCCTAGTCATGGAAGGTGCGCTAATTGGCGTATTCGTAGTACTCGACTTATTCGTTTTCTACGTCTTCTGGGAATTGACTCTGATTCCTATGTTCTTCCTGATTTTGGTTTGGGGTGGGGACGACCGCAGATATGCTTCGATGAAATTCTTCATCTACACTTTCACTGCAAGTGTTCTGATGCTTATTGGTATCCTTGTGATGTACTTCCATACCGATCCAATTAGCGGTCTGGACAGTCTAACCGGTCACCATTTCGACTTGGTAGAAATGACGGCCCAGGCCTCTGGAAATGGTTTGATTGCAGGAGAAGGTTTGCGCCACTTTGTCTGGCTTCTATTACTGATTGGCTTTGCCACAAAGATGCCTAGCGTACCAGTTCACACTTGGTTACCAGATGCTCACGTTCAGGCACCAACAGCCGGCTCAATGCTGTTAGCTGGTGTCATGTTGAAGATGGGCGCATACGGATTCCTCAGAATCGCTGTAACCATCTTCCCAGAATCAACCGTAGTCTTCACTCCATTGTTGATTATACTTGGAATGGCAAGCCTAGTGTATGGAGCCATAGTCTGTATGGGTCAGACAAATCTCAAGCGGATGGTTGCTTAC
>CALEIW010000176.1 GCA_937876055.1 uncultured euryarchaeote | reverse complement strand
GGCCTCGCACACGCAGGCGCGGGCGCGGGATATCGAGCAATTAGCCAATTTCCGGAGATTATTCGCCCTTATTTTGTTCTAACCACTTTTCACCATAATAGGCCCACTGCTCCATGGTCCACCCTTGAGGTAAGCCTTCCTCAGGAATTGGTGGTACGCCAGAGGGCAAATCCGCTTCTTGAGACGATTCAACCTCTGGTTGCGGTTCTTCTGGAGGTGGCATTTCAGAAGAATTGGGCTCTTCGTCAGTTGGAAGTTGCGGAGGTGGCATTTCTGCAGCCGGATTTTCAAATATCTCTGCGGACCCACCGTACATCGAATTGGCTACTTCGTCAGCTGCCGGGAGGTCTGGAGCTGCAGGAACTGAATTGTCATCCCCAAGATTGACAAAACTCGGAGAATAATCCTCGATGCTCGAGTACTCCTCTAATGGCGCTCTCGCTTCTTTTACAACTCTGAATGTGATTACCGACACCACAATCATAGCCACTAATCCAGCGATAACGAATACGATATTGGCAGCCACTTTGGCCATGAATCCGACATCAGGACCATCTTCTACTGGGACTGTTTTCACAAGTCTTATTGTTGTTGATGCCGATACTTTATCTATGTCAGAGTCGACTGTCAAAATCACATTGAAGGTCATCGTATTTTCTGCCAAATTATCAAGATTTTGTTGATTTAGGTCAACCGTGACCGTGACAATCTTTATTGCATTTGCAGGGAGAACAAAATCTCGATCCTCACTGTCTACACGCACGTCCTCGACATTAAAGAACAAGTTTGGCTCAGAAATTCTGTCGATATCTGCTCGCATTAATTGCTCTGATGAAGGATTGAGATTCTCCACTACGAATTCTAAGGTGACTTCTCCCTTATCTTCAATCACTATACCTGCTGGAGGTGTGACAAGAAGCCAACCGACTTGTCCAACCTTGAAGTCTGCTTCACCTTCAGCCGAAACCGTTTGCCCTACTGTTCCTGCTTGTTGACTTTCGGCAATCAAGGTGACTGTTCTATCGCCATCGGCACCTTGGTCAAAGGCATAACTTACAGTCAAATTGACTGATGAACCAGATTCAATCCAATCTGTTTTCCCATCGTTTAGCCCAGTAGCGAAGACTGTGATATCCTCATGACTCTTATCGAAGGAAATCGTGAACTTGTCAGGCATGTTTCCATTGTTCCAAACCTCCCATCGCATTGTTCTGGCATCATCACCTGCCCGGTACACCTCATTGGTCAAATCTAGGTCTGGTACTTCGATGAGGTATGTTTCAGGAACAGTGAGTAGAAGTTGTACACTTCTTTGGTATTCTGGATTAATTTGGCTTGTAGCATGAACCCAAATTTGGTAGGTTTCGTTTTCTATTCCATACGGCATTGGGAACATCAACAGAACGCTTGTATCGCCTCCGAATGGATCTATTCCGAGGGTTTGTTCTGCATTCATCTCCAATCCAAGGCGCCAATCAGCGGCGATTGACAAATCAAAGGCCTCTTCGAAATTACCATCATTTACCAATTGAATTTCTATCCAGCGTAAAGCCCCATCAGCAGGCGCTATCATTTCCCTAATTTCTGGAACTAGTTTCAAGTCATGGTCTATCGGAACTTCCACATGAATTGTCCATTCAGTTTGGAAATTCGCAGGAGCTCTACCACTAGCGATCAGGGTTATTGCATATGTTCCTGGAGTTATTTCATCTGGAGATGTTATACGAGCATTCAATTCCAATTTTTCATTCAAATCCATCTCGATACTTGTTATCTCAACTCCAGTTTCATTCGTCCAAACAAGATTGGATGCGCTCCAACGATTGTCGGCAAATGTACCTCCTAGATTCCAAATCGCCCTTTGGTTTCCTGTATTCTTTAGAGTCATGACTACATCACCGGTTTCTCCGGGAAGTAACGTTATTGCAGGATTTTCCAATGTCTTTTGAGTAAGATACGAGGAATAAGAAGCCGTTACGTCAACTGGAAGATTTATCGACCATTTGGAAAAATTCGTTATCCCGTCCCCGATGTGAACATACCAATCTACCTCTTGTACTGTTGCTCCATCAGGAATTGTAAGGTTGACCCACAAATCCATGGTTTCCAAAGGTTTGATGTTCTTTGTCACAACGTTGTTATCGAAATCGGTTGGATGGTTAGAATCAATTCTAAGTGGGAAATCCCACATCCAAGATTGATTGGAAACGTCGGTGTAAACTCGAAGTGTAATATCTACGTATCCATTGTTCTTCACAGTACAACCCAATGTAGGAGGTGTAGGGTCTGCAGGTATCACAATGTATGCATTGGGGAGAGGATCGTCACATTCAACGTCGAGAGTATACTCAGGAACTCTTTCTATTCCAAAGAGGATGAAACCGTCGAGATGGATTCCTTGGGTTGCGACTGATGAATCTGAATCAAATCTGAAAGCCAAGGTGTAATCACCTGTTGGGTGAACGTCTGTCATGTTCCACACTAGTTGAGTCCAGTTTCCAAAGGTGGTTGACAATGGCATTGCGGAGTAGTTGTAGAATTCCTCATTCCCTGCATCTGCCTCTAATCTAACAGTGTCTCCTTGACCCATACTACCCCAAGCATTAGTGACTAATTGCAAATTCAGGTAATCGAATCCACGAATTCGTGCCCTGCAGAAATAGTTGGCATAAATTGTTGAGACTGTAGAGTCGTAAGTTCCACTCCCTAATCCATGCCCTGGGTCCTCACAGGAGTCGAATGGAGTTAACCAACCCCACCAAAGCCTGTCCATCCTGTTACTGGCATAATCGGCGCCTGGCCTAGATACTCTCCAATGTCTTTCGCCTACGGCGCTTGATGCATTTTCCATTCTCCAGTGGCCGTAATAATCGGGGTCATCTGAAAGTGAGCCATCTGTATCGTACCCAGCACCTACCCATGTAGGATTGTTGTAGCTTAGTTGATTTGGACAATCAATAGTGCCATCTCCATCAACATCACCACAAATTCCATTTTCCATAGGATCGTTCCAAATCGCAACCGGCATCAATCGGTCGAATTGGTTATTGTCGTAATTGTCATCTGCAAGCCCACCATCGACAATTCCTCTGAGGATAATTCCTCCAAGCAGATATCCATCATCGTCGAGGTAACTCTGAGCAGCAGTTGGAGTCCAATAAAATTCAGCTCTGAATGACTGGGCTCCCGATAGAGTCATGTTCACTGACCATTCTGCTACCATTACTCCAACAGGGTGCCAAATTTGCATTTTTCCAATTGCACTGGCCGGTTGACCGGATGTTCCTGCCTGAGTAAATGTGACATTAATTTGAATCAATTCGTCCCTCATAACATACTGAACAATGCTGTCATCTGGATTTACCCATTCACGTGCCTGCAATGAACCGTTACCTAATTCGATATCAGACACTTCGAAATCAATCAATGCTCTAGGAGATACTTCTCGCGTAGGATTATGCTCCAGTGTCGGACTAAACGCCAATGGCGAAAGGCTCGTCA
>CALEIW010000175.1 GCA_937876055.1 uncultured euryarchaeote | reverse complement strand
AGGTCAACCCCGGCAGCCTAATTCTTTCTGCTGAGATGATGCTCCGCCACATGGGCTGGATTGAAGCCGCCAATCTAATTGTCAAGGGAATGGAGAGTGCGATTTCAGCCGGAACTGTAACCTATGATTTCGAGCGCCTGATGGAAGAAGCCACTTTACTCAAGTGCAGTGAGTTTGGACAGGCAATTATTTCCCACATGTGAGAAATATTTCCTTCAATAATCAATTTCGTAGAATATGACTATTCAACTGCTGAGCAGTGGAAATTGCATCAAATCCGAAGTTGTCATGTAACGCTCTTGAAATTAGAGTGAAGTCAGAATCTCTTGTGGCAACTAGGACACAACCGACGTCAGGAATTGTCGACGAGGCGTAAACAGTTGAATCTCGCATTATGTCTAGGTCTCCAGACTCTGGGAAGATTTCCACACCATCGATCATACTTCTTGGCGGAGGATTATCTCTAGCAAATTGCTTGGCTTCCGTAACTCTCTCGAAAATCTCCGAGTGCCGAACTAGGAAAGAGTCCAGGTCAACCTCTCCCTTCGCATCCATATCTACCTCTTTTCTGAATTTACCAAACGTTCGCAGGATATACTCGACCCTTTCTTGCAGAAGTTTGGAAGTAACCGTCGACTTCCAAACCTTGTTGTCAATATACACGTCTCTGAAGAGAGCGCGTGCAATCTTTGGAGATCTTGTTCGATTGAGGAACTCAGCTTCGGCAGACATAGGTATACACAAATGAACTCGGTTCTCTTCACTACGTCTCTTTAGCATCCAGACAAAGGCTCTCTCTACAGTCCACTCGAATGTTCCGTAATTATCTTGAGAAATCTGCCCTAACAAGTCATCCTTCAGGGCATCGATTAGAATATTGGTATCGACCAGAACCAACGGTCGTAGAGAAAGATGACTCAATGACCGACGTTGTCGAACTGGAATATCCTTGCTGTATCTACGGAATAATGCCCTTTGTGATCGAACCAAGGTCTGAATCTGCCGCAAATCAAAGTTCTCCGATTGAATCGCAGTTTCGAACATTCGAAGCCCTCGAATCGGTGAGATATCAGCTACTTCTTCTGCGATTAACGTAATCTCAAGGACGTCCTTTCTTTCGTTCAACTCCATCAGGAATCGGCCTTCAAGCTCGCTTCTTCTGCCTGGTTCCTTGCGGCGCATCATCATCTGCGCCGCTAGAACACGGCCACGGAATGGGTCCTCGGGCAATCTGTGTTCAGACGCGTATCGAAGAGCCCTATCGAGCACCTCCAATCTGCGCTTCACAACATCTCTGTCTTCACTACCCTCACTAGGCTCTCTTTGTGAGACATATTCCATTATTCTCTGAGTAGCAATTTCATTACGTCCAGCGATAGCGTCAGCACAGACCCTTAGGTATAGTTGGAATCTAGAGGTTACAGATGCAAGCAGCTCTGGATGTTTATCAATCAAATCAATTGCTTCTTTCCAACCACCCGCAAGGGCGAATTCAATCAGTGATTTTCGAAGTAGCAGAGACGATTGTTCGAAATCATCTCTAATTCTCATCGCAGCATCTCGGTATGATCTAGCTCCATTGATTCGATCCCCCTTCGCCACTGCAATTGTTGCTCTGACGATTTGGTGATTGGAGGAGCCATTGTCATACTGTCTATACCACATTTCCAAATCAGGAATTGCTACATTGTGTTCCAATACTAGGTCTGTGGCAAATCTGATTGTGCGAAGTTCAACTGCTTCGGTTGAACACAATGTACCGAGGGCTGAAAGGGCCGAAACGGCTCTTTCTTCCACACCGCTTTGTAGATCCATTGTTGCTCTGTTTAATCTCAGGGCACTGATTAAGACACTGAATAGACTTCTCTCAAGGAAGGTCAAATCAGCATCCTCAACCGATTGTTCCAATCGTTCAATTCGATTTTCCTCAACCAATCCATCACCATCTGCTCGAAGTGCAGCCCTAACTTGGTTGAGAGCCTCAAGCCCCTTCGAATCCAATTTATCGTGAACAGCATCCATTGAAGATGGGTTTCCACTCAATAGTGCAATCAATGAAGAAACAGCCTCGGTCATCACATCGTCATTTTGCGTTTCTGCAAGTCCGAGGATTGCTCTCTTCCTCATCGCTTCCAGTTCTGGCATAATTGAAACTCCTTGCTCTGCAGTAATAAGATGCCAAACCAATAATGCACGATGAGGAAATTTAGATACCAAGTCAGGGTGATTTAGGAATTCACCACTAAGCCCTTCGACATCTGCTGATAAGGTGTAAATGTCGAGCACTTCTTCCTCGATACCTAGGTCCTTTGTTGAGAGCGTTTCCGCTGCTTTCTTCCTAATCTTCAGAGGGGCAGAAGAATTTCGCATTACGCTGAGAGCCAATTCATCTGATGACTTAGCAAGACCCTTCAATATGGAATCCTCAATGATAGAATCTCCAGTTTCAGAAATCAGGTGAATTGCAACATTCATTTCTTCTTCATTATTGATTTCTAAACCCCTGAGGATTGCAACAGTCTCCGCTCCTCTATTTGCCGATGAAAGGGCAGCGATTACCGCCCAACGAAGAGTATCCGAAGGTGTGAGGCTAGCATTTTGGAGAATATCCATACCTTTCAGTAAGGTGTCAGCATCCGTGGTATTTCCTGTCTGATAATTCTTCCAAGCCTCAATTTGAATAGCCTTGGAAAGCCTATCTTCTCCGTCTTGAGAAATGGCCTGCTGCCAATTTTCAGTTGAACCCGCCCGTAACGATAGTAGAGTAGATTGTGCCTCAACCAAGCCTTGCAAATTTTCTGAATCGACGCTGTCAAAAATCGAAGTTGTTTGCTCAATGTTGCCAGCTGCCAATAACATCGCCTCTAGCAGTGCATAATCTCCGGCCATATCTTTCAAAGAGGGATTCATCCATGCCTTCCATTTCTGCGTGCGTGGTTTTCCAGAGCGTAGGTCACGTGTAATTTTCTGAAGGGCTGATGCTTGATGAATATCCAATTGTAGGGTGCAGGAATCAAGCCAATCGAGTAATGCAGAGGAATCATGTGGATCAAAATTGGCTCGAACTAACCACTCTCCAGCATCGATATTTTGTTCATTTTCGGAAATCGGAAATCTACCTAGTTCTGCAAGCAAAGGGGCTTCCCTAGCCATTCGTTCCCAAACAGGATGAACACCAGTTTCACATTCTTTCCTTAGTGGTTGAAAACTTTCATCCCATTGCTCATTCCAAGAACCCCCCATTTTGTGTTTCTGGGCGATTAAAACTGCCAATCTGTACGCCGCCGACTCCTTTGAACGAATTACTGATGCGGGTGATTCCAAGCGGTCTTGTAATCCTGATTGACCCCCTCTTCCGCCTCTTCTGCCAATACGCCGATTTGGTCTAGCAGGCTTCCCAGTTGAAGAATTAGGGTCGACAGATTCTGGTGCCGCTTGATTTACTGCTAAGAAGGCCAAAGCCTTCCACTCTTTATTGAGCAAATTCCATGCCTTTGGGCGTTGGATTTCGGATTTTCTCCTCCCTGAATCGTCACCTGCTCTCTGCAGTTGTTCGACGCAATCGAGAAGATAATCCTCCAAATCGAATCACTCCGGTAGGCACATCGCCCCACCCCTGCCTACATCAACACATCGCCTTGCTATGCAAGGCGCAAGAAGGAGAACTCAAGACCTCTAAAGGGTGGCGAAGACTCGTGGAAATCACCCAAGTGCTCATCCTCTTGCTGCATCCAATCGCGGCATTGGTTGTCATTCGAGAGTTTGCAAGGCAACGAAATTGGCGTAAGTTGAGCACCACGCTAAAGGGCTCTGAGAGGGCTGCAGAACTCGAAAATCACGAGAGTCAAGGTGAACGATTGTTTCGCTGGGTTCTGCTGGTTGTCGCTTTGGCATTCGCCGCCAAAATAACCTCATCTTTACTCTCGGGTGAAGATTTCGCACTCGACTTACTAATGCCTGGACATTTCCATGGGTGGGCTGGATTACTTGGAATAGCGCTGATGACTTACCTTTGGCGTTCGGGTAGAAAGACAAGCGCCGAAAAAAAGGCTGGAAAATCATTTGTAAAATCCAAGCAATTACACGGCAAACTTAGCGATATTATGATCGGATTAATTGCCATTCATGCCTTCCTTGGATTCCTCTATCTGTTGCAATTAATCGGCTAACGATTTGCCCACATTTTCAACCATTCTGCAATATTCTCTTCAATATCTTTGTTAGCCACTTTTCTCTCAACCCTTTGACCATTTTCTAGCGGTTGAATCCTACAACCACAGGCATTGGCATGACCTCCTCCGTCGGGATCAAATCTTGTTGCTAAGTGAGTTAGATCGAAAATTCCACCTTCTGTGTGTAGGAATGAGTTGGTGTAAAACGAGGCTGAAACAGGATAGGAATCTTCCTCTCCGAATCCAGCACCAACATCCCCATGAATAACCATACAAGCATCGCAGTCCTCTCCAGCCAAGGCGGTAACACGATAGCCATTAGAACGCACCCCCATGTCTTCTAATCGAACCACAGCGAGCCTATCGATAACTTCCAATCGTTCTGCAATAATTGAATTAGCACGAGTTAGATAGTCTCGTTTTTCAGCAACAACAGACGAAATATTTTCAGAAGATAGAATATCTTCTACAGAATCTCCACGGCTTAAAGCCTCTAGGATTTCAAGTGAGATTACATCATTTCCTCCAATGATTCTTCCTAGCCAAACTACTGGGTGCTCTGAGAGGAATTCCTCTTTGCTAACAGAACCTCCATCCAGCTTGTCGACCCATTCCATAAGGCCGGTCAAATCGGAAACATCGACAACTTCACCAACCAAATCAAAGGCGATTCTTGCCGCTGAAGGCGTGGGCTTCCAAACCACCACCATCTCAGAATTATCTTCATCATCAATTGGTGCATTTGATTGGTGGTGATCAATACTCAATCCGCATTGAGAATGTCTAGGCAAATCACAAACCGCAGTGTGCCTATCGATTACATCGTCCAACATTCCAGCCCGAAGCGCACCGGGGTGACCGAACACAACTTCAGCATCCTTCCACCATCTTCTCAAAATCGCACCTGTCACGACTCCGTCGAGGTCCGAATCCGTCACAATTCGACGGATATCTAGCGACAAGGCAGGGTGAGTCATCATTGGACTGCGCCACAACTCACCTATCATTTGTTTGGCTCAATAGTTTTCCAAAAACGGAGTAAATTACCGTATCAACACTTGACGGGAATAGGAGAATGGAGAAATGTATGATGCCTATCCCAGCACCTATGGAGACGTCTTGCGGCTTCGTCTTGGTCAATTTCGACAGTGTTCTCCTGTTGCAATATCCGCAAGGACATTGGTCGTACCCCAAGGGCCATGTTGAGGGCGACGAGGATCATTACCAAACCGCTCGCAGAGAGTTGAAAGAAGAAACCGGAATCAGCGAGATAGAGATTGATTCGGAATGGAGTCACAGAACAGAATATACCTTCCAAAGCAAAGGACGACCAATCGATAAGCAGGTATTTTGGTACATTGCTTCAACCGATCAACTTGAGGTTAAATTATCCCATGAACATACTAACTATCTTTGGCTTAGTTTAGATGAAGCAGAGGAACAACTCACTTTCGACCAGGAAAAGGAAGTACTACGCTCAGCTAGAGAACACATGCAGAAGGTGGGTAAGACAGTCTGATTTCTAAAGAATCAGCCCAACGAACCAATTCAATGCGACCAATAGAAGAACAATGGTAAATACCAAATCAAAAATTACTTTTAGAGTGACGAAGAATTTTCCAATTCCCTTTTGAAATTGAGAACGTTCTGAATCATCAATACTCTTGATTACCTCTTTATGACCCTCAAGATATTTTGTAAAGAGAGACACAGCTAATCACTCTTCACGCTTACCCAACGGGGTCCACAAAGTCTCATTCTCACCAGTCTTTGCCGAAATCCAACGACCAAGAACAAAACAGTGGTCAGAGAGCCTGTTGAGGTAGCTGATCACCTCTGGTCGAACCTCATCACGAAGAGAGCAAGCCTCTCTCTCAGCTCTTCGAACAATCGTTCGAGCCATGTGTAAATTTGCTACCGCCGGACTTCCAGTTGGTAGTATGAATGAAGACAGAGGTTCCAAATCTTCCAACATAGAATCCATCTCTGCAACTAATCGTTCTCCCGACTCTGCTCCAATAATCGACATTTGTTCAGGAACGCCGCCGGGGGGACAGGCACATTCGGCTCCAACATCGAACAATTCCTGTTGAATTGTCCCGAGCAACTTGTCTGTATAATCACAGACGTCCATAGGAATAGATGCTCTAGAAAGCTCCATTCTAACAATTCCAATAGCTGAATTTGCCTCGTCGATGGTGCCGTAAATCGCAACCCTTGGATGCTCCTTTCCAACACGAGTGCCGTCGACAAGAGAGGTTTCACCCCCATCTCCGCCGCCGGTGTGAACCTTGGTTATCCGAACCATCTTATTCACTTCCGAGTAGGTTCATCGCTTTGAATCGTGCTAGAGACATTCACTCTTCTTCAGTCCCTCTAGAAACCTTCAATTTTCTTAATTCACCCTCAATTGTTTGAATCCAATTTTTATCAACTGTATCCCATCCACCGATAGCTTGTAATTCCTGTATATGCTCCTTTTCGGCGGCTTCATCCCCTAGGTGTTTGTGGATTAAAGCAAGAGCTGCATGACTCATCGCATTGAGCCATTGATCATCCATGTCCCAAGATCTTTCAAAGTGTGAAATCGCACCTCTAGGACCTTGTAATAGCCCTCTACTTACCTGTCTGAGGCCGGATTTTGACCAAGTAATTCCTTGTACACCGACTACTAGACCTCTGAATGCAAGATAAATTTCTAGCATAACCACAACCGAGGCCGTAACGAATGAAATTAGGTGGTCAGTCGAATTCATTTCGTCCCATGAATCGGCCATCAAACTAACAGTTCCTACACACAGCAGAACACCTCCAAAGGGCGCTACTAACACATCTTGCTGGGTCACTACCATGTGCCTGACTCCGTACATAACGGCGAGACCACCAAAAATTGCTGCGGTAACTGTTGGCGCTAATATCGCAGTATCTCTTGGGGCATTTCTACTAATTAGAAAGACCAACCCTAATCCTATACTGGACCACCCGAATTTATTTCCAAATTCAGGGAAAGGTTGTAATCTTGCGTAATACAATGAAACTGCTCCAAGAGCGAAAAACAGAACTATCCAGTAATCCAATTCCGAAGTGCTCATTCTAATTCACCTCGAGGCTCGTCGCGCCATCCAGGCTTCCAAAAGTCATCATCATCAAGCCACTTTAGCCATTGATCATCCGAGGCCCGTAAAAGGCGTAGTGCGCGCCTATCCAAACCATCAAGAAGTGCATCATCTACTTCCCCTTCCGAGTGTGCATCGATCCACTCGATTTGCATTTGTCGAACCAATCTTCTACCTTCTTCTGGGTTATCGAAATTCCTTTCGCAGGACTCTCTTAGGTCCTGTAACCAAATCCTTGTTCCACGAATATGTAGGTCATCTTGCAAGGGCTTTTCCTTGCGTTTGAATGGCCACCAACTCATGTCTCTCAATCGAAGGGCGCAAGCCGTTACCCTTGATTCTTACGAATTAATGAAAGAATGCCGATACCCCGGTCGCACCATGGGCCGTATCGTCGTCCACCTACACGGCAGGGCAAAAGACGCCGCATTCAGCATGGCTATCTCAGATTACGCAAACCGACTTTCGGGAGAAGGTGTATCGCTTTCTGAACATCGAAATCGTACAGATCCTGAGACCTACCTTTCCTCAATTGTATCCAAGGCTGGAGAAGACAACGTAATCGTGCTCGAGGAAAAAGGCGAAATTCTTGATTCGATGGGATATTCAGAGAAAATGAAACAATGGCGCCTTTCTAGCAATGATGTCCACCTAGTTGTTGGACCACCAGGTGGTTTTGGAGACTATAGCAAGGGAATGTCATCCTTATCTCTTGGATTGATCACACTACCTCACGAGTTGGCCGCAGTTGTTTTGTTAGAGCAATTATATCGAGCCTCTACAATCATCAAAGGATTGCCATACCATAGGGCATAATTTGTTTAAATTAGTAGTTAGATTCTGTAGTAGCCA
>CALEIW010000174.1 GCA_937876055.1 uncultured euryarchaeote | reverse complement strand
GAGGGCTTAGATTTGGTATTCCTGGTGCATTATTGGGAATTTATGGGGAGTCAATGAAGTCCTCAATGACCGGTGTAGAGGGTGCGATAACCTTCAGTATAGTCTCAATTATTGGGCTAATTGTTGTGATTCCTGCTGCTCGCTGGTGGAAAGGTCTACTCGATGAAGAAGAATGATTCTAACCAATTCGATTATTTGTGAGTTGTATCTCGGACGGCCACCGCTCCTGTGGTGTAGCACGGTCCATCATTCCGGGTTTTCATCCCGGCGACCCGGGTTCAAATCCCGGCAGGAGCACCAGATTATCTGATTCAAGAAATAATTCATCGAGCTAGGTTGTCGACCATTGCATCGATAGTTTCAGGATTTGCATCTTTATTTCGGCCGGAAGTCAATGCTCTACCCATTACATCTGCTCCCAAGAAAGAGAACATACTACGCATTGCCATGATTACATGAGCACCGCCACCACCGCTGTGAGTGGCAAGACCTACTGGCGTACCTGTGCACATCTTTCGAAAGTTCTGCCAATCGCGAGAAAGCCAAGCGATTGCATTATTCAGTGTTGGTGGAAAAGAGCCATTGTATTCTGGAGCAACAACAATCCAGGCATCGGCATCAATCATTTGCTGGGTTAATTCCGAAACATCTGGAGATTGCTCAGGGTCAGAAGAACGTGCAACTGTAAACATAGGTAAGTCCATTGCAGCCAAATCAACTATGTCTGCCTCGTGGCCTTTGTCTTTCGCAACATTAGCAAATCTTTCCGCCAATTCTAGGTTGGTACCGGAGGTTGCGGTAATCATCAGGAATTTCGCCATGTTGACGCGAGGGGCTATCCATACTTCAACAGAATAGTATCATTCGACTTCGACAATTGAGGTTGGAATCTCTCTTTCGGCTGCCAAATCAATTACTATTCTTGTCCATTTACTGGTCGGTGAAGGCATAGCCAAAATATGTGAAGCGCCTTTCAATATTTTTTCAGTAAGTGTGTTTGGAGCCTCAGTCCTCCCTTGATCAACTAAACTTCTGGTAGGATCACTCCATTCCTCTGTGAATACAGCGATTTCGATAGAACTATTGTCAGCCCATCGTTCTGCCATGTAATCTACTCCACTTGCTCCACCAACAATAATCAAATCCGGATAACCGTTATTTTCAAGCCAATTATCAATCGCTTTTTCAAAGACTTCAAAATCATAAAATCGACTGCTTCCGACTATTGCCAGATTAATTACAGAACCATCTTGATTCAAGTCCCGTCCACCGAGAGAATCGACCACATCTTGTCCAGAGGTTGTTGTCATTGTTTACCCGAGTTAGGTCTCTGTGCATAAAGATGGTCATTTTAGTGACACTTTTTGAATTGTTTAGATATTATATCCCACCTATTGATATTGAGGTATCGAATCGCCAACTCAAGAGGTCAAGCCATGGCTCTAGATATCGAGGCTATTCGAGCAGATTTTCCAATCCTCGATAGGGTCTTGCCCAATGGCAAGAAATTGGTCTATTTTGACAACGCAGCCACCTCTCAAAAGCCTCAGGTTGTTATCGACGCGATGACTAGATATTACGAGGAATACAATTCTAATGCTCATCGTGCTAATCATACCTTGGCCGATGAGGCAACAACTGCACTGGAAGAAGCGCGAAGCAAGATTTCTCGCTACTTTGGGACTAATCCAGAAAATATGATTTACACAAGTGGGGCGACTGAAGCAATCAACTTGGTAGCATATGGCTGGGCTCGATATAATCTGCAACAAGATGATGTGGTTGTCGTTACGGAAATGGAGCACCATGCAGATATCGTTCCATGGCAAGAACTCAACAAAGAGAAGGGGGTAGAAGTTCGTTATGTGCCAATTAACTCCAGAACATTCACCCTCGATATGGAAGCCTTTGAAGTAGCCCTTGAAGGGGCTAAACTAGTCTGTGTCGTACATACTAGCAATGTATTAGGAATACGTAATCCTGTCGAAGAAATCATCGAGAAATCTCAGGCAGTAGGTGCTCGTGTTCTACTTGATTGCGCTCAGGGTGCACCACACGAGAGGATATTCTTCGACAATATGGGTGCAGATTTTATTGCCATTTCGGCCCACAAAATGGCCGGTCCAACCGGTATCGGCTGTATTTTGGTAAAACCTGATGCGATGGCTGAAATGGGTCCATTTATGACCGGAGGTTCAATGATTAGACGAGTTTCAACCGAAGGTACAACCTTCCAAGAAGGTCATGCAATGTTTGAGACTGGAACACCTAGAATTGCTGAGGCCATTGGTTGGGGGGCAGCAGTACAATGGCTAAGCCAATTCGACATGAGGGAGGTTCATGCTCACATACACGATATCGCCTCTTGGACCGCCGACCAAATGCTTGAAATTCCAGGCATCCGTATTTTTGGTGACCCCAATCTTCCTAATTCAAGCGGGGCAGTCTCGTTCCTTCACGACTCAATTCAATCTCAAGATTTGGCGATCCTATTGGACGAGGGCGGTTTCGCTGTCAGAACTGGTCATCATTGCGCTCAACCTCTAATGGATGCATTAGGTGTGCCTTCAACAAATCGCGCCTCATTTTGGATTTACAACACATTGGATGAGGCGCAGTCCTTTGTTGAGCACTTGAAATATGTATGTGAGCGATTTGCTTGAGGTAGGCAAATACGCTCGTCATATTGAATAGAATCAATCGGGAGGATGAGTCATGGCGGAGAGGCGATGGCCCGAGCACCTAGATTCAGTAATCGAGGAGTTCGATGATTGCTTTGATTCGATGGAACGCTATGAGTTGCTTTTTGAGTTTGCAAAAAAACACCCAAGCCCATTACCTCCCGATGAATGGAATGAGGGAAATCAAGTCCATGGCTGTCAATCTAGAGCACATGTAGAATGTGGTCGTGATGAATCGGGTAATTTCCTCATGCGGGGCGGGGCTGATGCGCAGATTGTTCAGGGATTGATGTCCGTAACCGCAATGGCGGTGAACGGTATGAATCCAAAGGAAGTGGCACAAATGTCTCCAGACTATGCAGATGCAATGGGAATTCGTAATTCTTTGACACCGAGTAGAGCCAATGGATTTTTGAATATGTTTGAGAGAGTCCGTTCAGAAGCAGAGAGGATGGTGTGATTATGGTTGAAGAGGCATTGGTTCGTGAATCTCTAATCGAGGTAGAAGATCCTGAAATGAAGATTTCAGTTATTGATTTGGGGCTAATTTACGAAGTCAGAATCGATGAGGCACATGCTGAAATCGATATGACTCTGACAAGCCCGGGTTGCCCAGTTGCACCCGAACTTATGGCAGCAGTGCACCGAGCTGCTCTCACCACAGAGGGTATTGATAGCGTCCACGTAAACCTCACATTTTCTCCGCCTTGGGATCCAAAAATCCATGCTACAGAGGATGGAAAGTTCGAGCTTGGAGTATTCTAAGCCAATCGCATTTCTGCTGCTCTCACCGTATTGCTCATCAACATCGAGATAGTCATTGGTCCAACTCCGCCAGGTACAGGTGTCATATGCCCTGCTACCTCTTTTACTGCGGGGTCCACATCCCCTGCTAGACGGCTACCACTTTCTCTAGAGTCATCTGCGACACGATTGATTCCAACATCGATTACTGTCGCGCCGGGCTTTATCCAATCTGCTTGGACGGTAGCAGGTCGGCCAATCGCTGCCACAACTAGGTCAGCGCTTCGACAGATTTCGGCAATATCTTGCGTTCTAGAATGAGCAATTGTAACTGTGGCATCAATGCCTTTCTGAGCCAATAATAGCGCTAGAGGCATCCCAACTATGCGTGAACGCCCAATTACTACTGCTTTCTTTCCAGATAGGTCGATAGCAGCATCCTCAATCATCTTCATCACTCCTGCAGGGGTACAGGGCAGCAAACCATCTGTTTGACCCATTACTAATCTTCCAAGATTAGTAGGGTGGAATCCATCAACATCTTTTGAGGGGTCGATTGCTTCGGTTATGGCCAATTCGTCAGTTCCGTCTGGAGTGGGGCTTTGAACGAGTATTCCATGAACAGAGTCATCAGAGTTTAGGTTTGCAACAACCTGCATTAAATCCTCTTGAGACACGTCGTTTGGAAGGTCAATTCTTGTGCTTTTTATTCCACACCTTTCACAAGCTCGTTGTTTGTTTCTAACATAGACATGACTTGCCGGGTCATCTCCAGCGAGTACTACTGCAAGATGAGGTTCAACTCCCGAATCCTTCAGTGCAGACACCCTCTCAGCCAGATGTGCCTCAATACGCAATCCTAAGGCCTTACCATCGAGTATAACCGCGCTCACGAAGTAACTCCCCTTCTATATTGGACTTGACCTTTTTTCTAGACACGGTCTGACTTAATCTAGAAGTGGAAGTAAAAATGGAGCCCCAGGAGGGATTCGAACCCCCGGCCGTCTGATTACAAATCAGATGCTCTACCAGTCTGAGCTACTGAGGCAGCACCCCCCGCTGACCACATTCGATTCTTGAACCCTGCACCTAGAAGGGTAGCCGAAATAGGGCCAAGTTGAATGCCTAATCACCCCTCCGAATCTCACGGATTAGTATGCCCAACTCAACTTCCCATAGGAAATTGAACATGGTAATTGCCGCTTGGACGTGCATACTTCTCGGCGCAGGAATTGTCTTTGGTACCGCTGGAAATGCATTTGCAATAGCTCTAGGTGCTCCATTGTCTATCGCTGGTGCCGCATTACTTCTTTTTGGCTTAGGAATGCCTGATGAATCATCAGTCGACCCTGATGAATTAGCCGCATGGGCTCCTGACGCAGTAAAGATGCCCGATGCAGGACGTGCTATGTATCGGGTCGATACATCATTAGATCCTCCGATAAAAACCTCGATTCTGTGTGGCCGTTGTGGGCATTTAGAGTGGGTTGATGGCAGGAAACCAGCATTCTACAATTGTGTAGAATGCAAAACAGAACTCTGGGTGGCAGAAGAAGAATGAATGGATTATTCCTAAGCAAGCATCAAAGCGAGATGGCATCAGCGAAGAATTCGAGGTGAGGCGTTGAGTCTGGGGAATAACGAGCGAAGAATGCTTCGAGCATTACTTTCAGACACCTCGCGCACTTGGACGCTTTCAGAAATTCTAGAGGCAACGAAATGGACTGATCAAGTCCATGTTGCAGGTGCGGGCCAGGTATTAGAGGAGGCGGGACTAGTAGAAATCACTGAATCTTCATCTCGCACAGTTGCACTTGGTCCTGAAGGAGTTAACGCTGCAACAAATGGTTTGTTAGAGGCGCGAATTTGGAATTGGTTACTACAATCCAAAGAATCTGAACGGAATATGCAAGGTTTGTTTTCTGCAGACTTTGAACGTCACGAGGCTGGACCCGGTGTTGGCCTTCTGAAATCATTAGGAGTTAAGGTCGAATCAGGCTCCTTTGTTTGGCAAGATCAAGATGAGGTTTCTACAACTATAGAAAATCGAACTTCATTCATCAATAGTTTAGCAGAAACCGCTCAAGACGCAGATTCTCTTGACGCCTCTCTCATCGACCATTTCCAAAATAGGAAGGGCTTGATTGAAATCGAGAATAGCATCAGTAGGAATTGGACCTTGACTAAGGATGGTGCCGGATACAATATTGAGGATCTAGAAGAAGTTGAACAAATTGGTGAGATTACACCTGAACTTCTTCAAGGAGAATCTTGGAGAGATGCTGAATTCAAACCATTCGATGTTAATGCTCCAGCGCCTATTCCTGCCGGAGGCAGACCGCACCCTATGCAAGCGCTGATAGAGCGAATTCGTTCAGTGTTCCTGGAAATGGGCTTCTCGGAAATTGAGGGAGATTATGTTCAATCAGCAGGATGGAATATGGATGCTTTATTCATCCCTCAATCTCATCCTGCCAGAACCATGCAAGATACATTCTATCTAAACAATCCAGAGAAGGTAGAAGTTGCATCTGAAATGCTTGACCTATGGGCTAAGGTGCATGAGCACGGACACGACACAGGAAGCAAAGGTTGGGGGGTTAAATTCGACAAAGAAGAAGCTCAAAAGGGCTTACTGAGGACACATACGACTGTCAATACAATACGTCATATTGCTGAAAATCCACATGTCCCAAGTCGTGTTTTCGGCATCGGTCGTGTATTTAGACAAGAGACAATTGACCGGACTCATCTGCCCGAATTTCATCAAATCGAAGGAATAATCCACGAACCAGATGCCAATCTTCCAATGCTAATTTCTACCCTCAAAACCTTCTACGCAAAGATGGGATATCCTGATGTTCGTGTACGCCCTGCCTATTTTCCTTACACCGAGCCATCGGTAGAGGTCGAAGTTTACTGGCGTGGTGAATGGCTAGAACTAGGTGGCTCGGGAATTTTCCGGCCAGAAGTCACTGAACCGCTCGGTACTGAATGGCCGGTATGTGCATGGGGGATGGGTCTAGAGCGTCTTGCAATGCTCGTTCTAGGATTGGATGATATCAGAGAATTATACCAACCTGATCTCGAGCGTCTTTCAAAGATGCCAATTCTTTGATTGGCTATTTTGCTAATCTTAAGATGAATTTTCTTCACTCTTTTCGACAATATATTGGATTGTTACCTTATCCGTCGTTGTCACATTTTCGCCGCAATTAGCTTCCATCATGATTACTAAATTTTCTTCCAATTCTGTGAACTCCATTGCAAAATGGCCATTTTCATCAATTGCTACATTCAAACTAGATTCCTCAATATCGGAATCGGACCAAACAAACTCACATGTTTCAATCGATGTATGGGATAGATTTCCACTAAGAATAGCGTCACTACCGTGCTCAATAGTGGTTGCAAAATTATCAAGAATAATTTCAGTAACTCCTTCTTCAGGATATGAAATTGTAAATTCAGTTTCCCAATTTGTCTCTTGGTTTAGGTAATCTCTTGCTAAAATGCTTAGCGAATGTGTACCTGTGTTGAGTCCGGTAATATCGACTACATATTGTCCGTTTTCATCGAGATAGGTGTCTGGTAATTTTGCATTATTCAAAGATGCTTCTAGGTATATGTCATCAAGAGATTCGTCATTAACAGAAACTGTGATGCTTGTGACCTCCCCTACTAGAAAATCACCAGGTTCTTCCCCGGTTATTGTTGGGGGTTGATCTGAAACATCGGTTTCTACACCAAGAAAGAAAAGCCCTAGCATGACGCTACCAATCATCAAAAAAGCCAATGTCAGGCTTCGGACCTGCTCTTTGTCCATACAACTTCCTCCTATATTGAACGTAAAAAGTCAACTTGCTTTTTTCTTATGTGCACCTAGGATGCACATGTTTTCTAAAAATTCACTCATTTGCTAGATTTTGTAAATCTTCCACGAAGAGGTCTAAATCCCAAGCGGTACCAGTCCAAGCCAATCTCTTTCTGAGTTGTTTATCTAGGACGAAGGTTACTGTTGAATGTCCTATTTCGTAATCCCCTAATGATTCCTCATGAGGATTAGTTTCCTCGCCATCTGTAGAACCTTCTAGGACGCATGATAGGTAATCTCCATTCGGACGTTCATAGCCCTCATCACACATACAATGAGCACTCGAGCCTTCTCCCATTACCCAGCCGTGGCCATTACAATCAACACCTACTGGAAGCAGAGAAGTGTTTGCTCCTGACTCAACCCAAGCTAGGTGGTCATCGTGATTTACGAATTCTTCAAGATAGCCTTCTTCTGCATCTTGCCAACTCCAAGAGGTATGGTTCCAATTCATCAATGTCCATCCTTCTGTGGAGAAATTAACGTCTGCAGAATTTCTTGATTTATTGTCTAAATCAGCGACTGTATCAGAGACCTGTAAGTTTGAATTTAGATAATCCACAACTATTGTCTCGTTGCTTGAGTTTAGGAACACTACTCGATTCATCGCGCCTTCTGGTGGGGCACTGGCGGCAATGTGCTCGTCATCGACAATTACATTCCATGAGGAGTAAACTTCCATCAGAGTGCTTGGCCTTTCAGCGGTTAGATGTGTCCAATTATATCCTCTAGATTCAGTCCAATCGGATAGATGGTCTACCGTATCCCTTGCAGGATCTATTGTAACTGAGACGAATACAATATCATCACTAGCCTCATCCAGATTTGCTTGAGCCCATGCCA
>CALEIW010000173.1 GCA_937876055.1 uncultured euryarchaeote | reverse complement strand
ATTTACAGCTGAAGTCGATGGAATTACTTACACTGATCCCAACAACAATGACACCGATGGAGATGGACTAAATGATTCATACGAAGCATTAGTCCTTCTCACAGACCCCACAGATGATGACACTGACGGGGACGGCATTTCAGATGGTGTTGAGGTCAATGGCTCATACGGAAATCCTCCACAAGCCTCTGACCCTAGGAACAATAATACGGATGGCGACCAATTTGATGATGGAGAAGAAGATACGAATTTCAATGGAGTTGTTGACGCTAACGAAACCGACCCCACTAGGATAGAAGATTCTGGTGATTTTGATGGGGACGGAATACAAAATTGGGAAGAAAATGCCACCTGTACACTATGGAATGTCGCTGACACAGATGGTGGAGGAATCGATGATGGTACGGAACTTTCACCCGCCCATGCCACAGATCCATGTACGTCAACTTACGAATTATATCTTGATGTAATCACATGGGTGCCTGTTGATTTTTCTGTAACGGTGAATAATACTAGCAAATTAGATCCAACTCCGCTTGATTGGCGTCAAAATGGGGCTCCAATGGCTTATTTTGAATCTGCAGCAGGAAACAGAACTCCATTCCAATATACTTCAATCGATGGCAATATCTTACGCTCAGTTTCAATCACTATGCCCTCAGACGCCCTCTATGTTGTTGTGCTCAATGGTTCTTGGTGTTGGGATGCATCCCTAGGTTCAGCCAATGAACAGCATTGTGATGACGATTACCTAGACACAGATGGAGATGGTCTAGCAGATTGGGAAGAGTCATTGGGTTCATGGGGCTTTGAATCAATACCGACACTAACCGATTCAGACGGTGACGGAGTCAATGACCTTGATGAGGTAATCAATAACACAGATCCACTTGAACCCTGCAGTAATCTGGCTGATTTCGACGGGGACGGTCTGAATAATTACTTCGAAAATACTACTGGTTGTCCATTGATATATGGTATTGAAAATGGAAATATGTCGCTTGATAATTATACCACTCTATGGAATAATTCTGATACCGACAATGGGGGTGTAATAGACTACCAAGAATATCTCGACGGAACCAACCCTCAGAATAATCCAGATGACGACTTGAACCCATTGGACACGGATGGCGATGGAATTCCTGATACAATTGAACAAGAAATAGGCACGGATTGGTTAGATCCGGATACAGACGGCGGAGGAATTCCTGATGGTCAGGAATGTTTACCAGAGTATTGGGATAATGGTTGTGTGGATTCATTGTTTGATCCTTGGGATCCGACAGATGATATTTCTACAAACATGCTATACTTCTTCGCTGAGAATACAACCGCTGGAATTGATTACAACATAACTCATTATTGGCGTTGGCACACATATGACTCCTACACAGGTGCCTCTTGGGGTGTCAATACTAGTCTAATCGGATACACACCAATGTTCCCAACATGGTCTACAACTCAGGGCGTTGCACATCCAGACTTTTGGGACAATTCGGCTCTACATTCATGGCAAATTTCATTCAGTAACAATGGAATATTAAATCCAGGCGATGAATTGATTGCGCCGCATAATGCGGTAAATTACACAGGTTGGAGTGATGTAGCTGCAGGCTTGAATTTCTCAAATTATACACGAGATGTTTTGATAGATTCATCAATTGTCAACCAGCTCTACGTCACAACTCCACAAATCATTTTCACCGATTCTATTCGAGAAAATACAACCGCATTCCAAAATAGCACTTATGCTACTGATTACAGAGGATTTAGCAATGTTACGACAATCACACAAGCCGTCCTCAATGAGAGTGGCTGGACTTCAGCCTGGGATCAAATCGAGGCTATACAGCAATTCCTGATTAATGGGAACAATACTACCACTTTCCTCAGAAATCATGCCGGTTCAAACTTGAATCGCAGCGGATCAGGCATTTTGAGTTCTCTTGATGACACCTCGGTATGGATTCTAGAGGAAGCTCATGAAGGAGATTGCGATGAGTTTGCAACTGTGTTTGCAGCTATGTTGAGAAGTATAGGATTGCCAACCAGAAAAGTCACAGGATTTTCTGGAGGGACTTGGGTCGATAACGGATTCGAAGTTTATGGAAATGATTTCTCATGGTGGGTTGAAGTCCACCTTCAGACAAATGCAAATCAAGGCGAATTAGATCTTGGTTGGATTCCGTTCGAAGCCTGTCCCGAGGTTTCAGTTGTAGAAGTAGTGGATGAAATGTGGTCTCCTAATTCTTTGGAGAGAGATTACTCCTCCGGTAACATTTCTCTTAATGGTACATTACAATTCGTTAGTAACTCCTCAAGCATAGAGGGCATTAATCTAGAACTGTACTTGGTACCCGATAATGAGACTGCAGATGTACCAGGAAGTGCTGCATTGGCCAGTAGACTAATCGGTACTTCAACAACTGATTCTGAAGGGTTCTTCTCATTCAATGGTTCTCCTTCTGAGATGATTAAGCCAGGTTTTGGTTCACTAGTAATATTGACTCAGAAACAAGGATACGTTGGAGTTCAGAGTGTTTCTTTCCCGTGGTCAATTAACATAACAGATGATGTAAATCTGTCAATCAGTAGCCCCGAGCCTGCGGAGCAACCTATGTTGGGTGTAGGGGTAAATTCAACCGTTACTGGAAACATGGCCTGGGCTAATCTTCCACAAACAGACCCAGCCATGTTAGATACTCTACAAGTACTCCTAAATTATACAACAATCGAGGATGGAGATATTAACTTAATTTCAGATGTTGGCTCTGGTGGATATTTTGAGTTCACGATTCCGATTTCAGAAAATGAACCTCTAGGCTTGATCAATGCTAGTTTGGCATTCTTAGGCTGGCATCAAACAGATTTGAACAATGCCAGCAATCCAGAATATCATCTAAGGCCAAACGCGATTGATTTTAATTTCAACATTACACCTTCACCAAATCTAACCATTTCTTTGGAAGGCAGCGACGCAAACAACAGTATCCTAGATATCAATCAATTAGTTTTCATTAATGGGACCGCAGTTAGTAGAGGACCATCCCCCGAGCCTTTGAATGGCTCACTAACTTTCCAAATGCGAAGAGCAGGAACAAACGGCCCCTACACAGACCTCGCAACCTGGCAACTAAATTCTAGCGATTGGACAACAACACCGGGTCAATTTTCCATTGAATGGGATTTCAACGAGTCTTCTGTACCAATCCCTGCAGGTCTTGTTGAGGTCAAATTCATCTATTCTGCAGAAGAATTATTCGCAACAGATGAGGAATCCTTCTTGTCTACATTTGGTATCAGGTCCTATGTGGAATTTGAGTATCAATTAATACCTACCGAGAGGGGTACTGAGGCTTTGGTTGGTGTGCAATTATCTGACCACACAGGAACTTCTGTTGCGGATTTCCCCGGACTATACAGCGTCGATTTCAATGGCACTGAAGTGTTCAATATTACCGACCCTGAATCTGGTAGTTTCAATGTAGTTTGGGTCCCAAATTCAAATATGTTTGCAGGAGATTACCTTTGGCGACTTAACTACACAGGTTCGACTTGGCTAAGGCCTGGTTCAGTGCTTGATACAATTAGGATCCAAGGCAAAGCCAATGTAACAGTCACTTTGGGTTCCGAATGGACTGATAGAGGTACAGTGACATGGGTCTCGGGTGTAGCGCAGGATATTTTCCACCTCACTCCGATTACAGGAAATAACTCTTCAATTGTTATTCAATTAGAGATACCATCCGATTTACCGCCAAGTCCCGACGGAAGCCCAGCCCCTCCAGTTATTCGTACACTCGCTAGTGGATGGATTAATGAGACAACAGGTGCTTACAACTACTCATTTACTATGCCTACAGATGTTCGTTCTAGTGCTTACTTCCTACGCTTTGTTCTAGACTTCTCAACAAATGCTGAGGTACTTGGCCCGTTCTATACTACTCTTGCACAGACAAGAGTCTTGACTGGTCTTCAAAGCGAGTTTGTAGTGGATGCTGAACCTCAATCAATCATCGTCATTGCTGGTACTACTCTTATTCTAAATGCTACAATTACAGATATCGCAGATGATTCTGTGGTGTCAGATGTGGATGTTGACTTATACTTCGATTGGGGTGGTCCGAATCAGGTAATTATTGACTCAGCCACAACAGATATCGATGGTGTTGCAAGATTTAATCCTACTATTCTAGAAGACACTACTCCAGGGTTCTACGACCTTCGAGTACATGCCGCTGATGATCTAACAGATAACCTAACAGATGCCGACGCAGGGCGCTGGATCGGTAATGATACATTTGCCAATTTAACTGTGCAGGTAGACAGTCAGGTCGAAATTATCTCAATACCTCAAGAAGTAACTGCGGGGCAATCATTTACTCTTTCCGGACAAGTATTGGATGGATTCGATGGAAATAGAAGTGTCAGTGGGCCAATGGCTGTAGAAGTCTTCTTCCTCAATGATTCAAGTGAAACTTTAGTATCCAGTCATACAACAACAAACAATGGTTCGTTCTCGGTATCAGTCCCAACAGACCCATTCGGAGATGGAGTTTCAAGTGGCACGAAAACTGTAGTCGTGAGCGTGATTGAAGGAAGTTCTCCATTCTATCTTACAGGTACGGGTAATGCCTCTATTCTCGTAAAGGGAGTCACTCGATTCACAGATAAGACACCAATAATCCAGACAGTTGTTGACCGGGGGACATCGATTACATTCGGTGCTCGATTGACTGAATTTTCGGATAATGACCTTCCGGTTGGAGACATGCAGGTTGCGGCTAAGTTCCACGACACATGGTTGCCTGAAGGAGTAACTAATGGCCAAGGATTAGTAAATTTCACATTCGATGTTCCACATTCTCACCCACTTGGATTAATTGGAATTACACTATATTTCAATGGCTCATCAACTCTACACACAACAACTACTGTAATGAACCAAATTTTCGTTCGTTCACCTACCAATCTAACAATCTCAACAGTAACCGATAACCCAATTGCGGGCGAATCGTTCAATGTTAGTGGAACTTTACTTTCTAGCAATGGTACAGGAATAATGGATAGAACAGGGGCGGCTTTACCTTCTTCACTCACGTTCTCAATAGATGGTACGGATTCAGGATTCCAAGCCACGGGTGGTGTGGTGAATCCAAATGGAACTTGGAGTGCAATAATTACTCTCGGACTATCTTTCCCTAGAGGTACTCATAATATTACAGCAAGCTACACTCCGACCGTAAATTATTACGGTTCTAGTAGCGATATAGGTACTTTTGACAGTAGAGGTTACTCCCTAATCTCAATCTTAGATCCCGCAGACCTAGATCCTGATAGAAGGGTTGTTAGAGGCGATGATGTTAGTGTTAATCTTTCAATCATAGACAATGCTGGTCAATTGGTCGAAAATGCGGAGATTGACATCCTAGTTGATGGTTCATTCATTCAATCTGTAACAACTGATGCAACTGGTCGAGCAACTTTGATTATTCCAGTAGACTCACAAAGAACCCAAGGCTCAATGTTAATTTCAGCAGAATTCCCTGGAATAAATGGTACTACAGGATTGATAGGAGATTCCACTTGGTCTCGAGTAATCGTTCTGGCACCAACTGTAATCGAATTCACAGAATTAACTGGATCTATGATTGCTGGAGAAAACATTACCTTCACTGGCACACTTCTAGATGAACATGGCCAATTATTGACGGACAACGGTCTAATTTCAGGTGGAGTGATCCATATTTGGATTGATGGAATTGATGTTGGTTCAGCCTACACAACAGTGTCTAATGCTTCCACAGGGCAATGGAGAGTTACCTATGATTTACCATTAGACATGGATTACGGTGCTCATACGGTTACAGCGAAATTCCTCGGAGGATTTACTTGGGTTGACCCTATGGGTCAAGGAGATTCTTTGAATCCTGAATATTACCTATCTTCTGACACTACAGTAGGATTCAATGTCACACAAACATCTCAAGTCGTTCTTACGACTCCTCCTGGTGAGGTGGATAGGAATCAACTACTCCTGATTGAGGGAATGCTTACCGATGGAGCAGGTCGTATACTAGGAGATAGATATCTAGAAGTCACTATGAATGATCAATTCTTAACGGGCCTACAAGTAGAGGAAAATGGTACATTCAGCGTATATCTCCCAATCCCACCAGATATGCCTCTAGGGCCTCGCTTGGTGAAGATAATTTTCCAAGGTGAAGAGTTCATACTATCTTCAAATTCAACTACAGTATTCACAGTATACGCACCGACCATCATTTCGATAGATCCTCCAAGTGCTTATGCCGTAGGGGACGAAATGAGACTAACGGGAACTGTTAGAGATAATCTTCCAGATGGAGAATTGGCAAATCATTCACTTGAGATTTTCATTGACGGAACTTTAGTCGGTATCACAACGAGTCGTGAAAATGGAGATTGGTCTTTCAATTGGGTAGTTTCAGACTTCTTGGACATCGGCTTCCATACAATAACTGTAACCGCGCCCGCACAAGGCTACTACAGACCAGGAAGTGTAGATGCCAATCTAACCATTGCTTACCACACTGCGATTAATCTGCAGGTAGATGATGCGTCGGTTACTAGAGGAGAACAATGGAACTTCACAGGTCGATTATTTGACTCAGATACCGCAGGGGCACCAGGTCTTTCGGGTCGAGAAATAATAGTCTCTCTTGACGGTGTAGAAATCAACCGAATTACTACTGGCAATGATGGAGTTTTCGAATTCGACTATTCAATTGGCTACCTAATCGCAAGAGGTGGGCATGATGTTAGATTCACCTTTGAAGGTCAAACATTCTACCTTCCAGTTGAATATAACATGACGGTTTATGCAAAGGCAGATATCCAGATTGAAGTTCTTTGGGAAACCGATTTGATAATTCGTTCAGATGAATCAAAGGAGATTAAACTGGTTGGAAGGATTGTCGAAGTCGGTGGCGAAAGCAACGTCATTGAGGGTATGGAAGTGGTCTTGCTTTGGAACGGTTTAGCAGAACCTTCAATCCTAGTTTGGGACGAGTCCACAGGCCACTTCGAACTAAACTCTCCAGCTCGCTCAACGATGCCCCCTGGTGAATTATCACTCACAATATCCGCACTCCCTGATGCTGATAGATTCCTAAACGGTGTCGATATTGAGCATATAGTCAACATCCGAGTTCCTGTGACATTTACATTTACCCCGGATAGCCATCATATCAAGGAAAACCAGAGGCGAATAAATGGTACAGTAACCGTTACCGCCAACGATACGGGGCTACCCGTTGAAGGCATTTCCATTGTCGCTAGACTCGTCAACCAATCAGTGATACATTTCCAAAATGTCAAACTCACCGATTCAAATGGCATAATGGATTATGATTTCACAATACAAAACCAACCAGCCTTTTACAACCAAAATAAGTGGGGGGAACTATCTCTACTATTCCAAACAGACTCTCAACTAATCAGTCCGAATGACCGTTTGTGGTTGAACAATGATTATTCTGGTATCGAGATGACTTACGAAGATCCAGCGCCTCTCTTCACATTCTGGCAAATTATTGCTCTTATCGGCATGCTCTTGATTTTAGGAACTCTCGTTGGATTAGGTCTGTCTCTCAGAAGACGCCGATTAGCGGCACTTGAGGAGATTGCAGATATTTTCAGTTATACAGCTGAGTTACTAGCTGCTGGAGACGAAATCCGAGAGGCTATATTCACTTGTTATGAGAGTCTTTGCAACATACTAATGAGAAATGGATTCCTTCGTCGAGACTTCGAAACTGTAAGGGAATTTGAAATGGCAATTAGAAAGGCCTTACCGATTAGTGAAGAAGCACTTGTGGCATTAGATCGAATTTTCGAAGAGGCCAGATATTCGTCTCACAAGTTGGGAGATGGTCATAGACAAAACGCTCAGCATGCGCTATCAATGGTATTGCAAGAAATTGATGAGTTACAAGACGTACCAGAGCGAGATTCATTTGATCTCAGCGAAGCAGTCGCCTGATTAATCAAAATTCAGATGAAGAATTCCATCTGAAATAATTGCAGACTCTACATCCATTGACGCTGGAACTGAAAGTGTGCGAATCATCCCTCCGAAGCGTTCAGGAGCAATCACTCGGACTAATCTTCTTCCATCGTCTATTGAGGTAGTTACCGAAAGTTCTGTTAGCGAATCCGTATCTAAATCGATGTCAAATCCCGCTTTTGCCGCCTCTCTATCTAATTCTTCAAAGGCAACACTCTGTGAATCCAATGACCTAGAATGTGCCTTTGATTCATCTATTTTACCAGAAATCTGTGTCAATACCTCGTTATGATTACTTTTTGCCGATTCAAGATGCGGTAGGTCTGCCAAAAACCGTTGATGCATGGTTTCAGCGTTTATATCCAATCCTCTATCCAGATTGTCATCCAATTCTTCACCAAGGGTCTTGGAACCTTCAACTTCGACCTTCCGCCACATAGTTACTCAACCTTGCGAAGAATCCGACTTTGATGAATCCATTGACTGAATCTCACTCTATAGCCGGTTCAGGAAAGCGTTGGAAAAACCTCTTCGCTAGACGACCAGTTCTCTCGGCGTCTTGGCT
>CALEIW010000172.1 GCA_937876055.1 uncultured euryarchaeote | reverse complement strand
AGGATTTGAGATTCCTAAGAATCTTCGAGAAGCGATGCAAAGCTTGCTTGAATCGAGTGATGAGCCTGAAACTAGGCTTGCATGGATGGAACATATATCCGATCGAGCCGAATGTCCAGTTTGTGGAAATAATGTTGGCGTTATTGAAAGATTTGACGGGCCGCACATGCAATGTTCGCACGACCCTGAACATTTCAGTTGGCCTTGATTCCGAGAAATCTTCCCAAGCCCCTAAAGGGGCTGGGGAAGGAACGGATAAAGGATACTCTCAAAGCATATATCGTACTCCACTAACACAGGGAAGGGTATGCCGCTTAGAAACCAAAGTAGTAAAATGCAGCGTATGGCTCTGTTTATTGTCTTACTATTTTTCTTTTCTAGCATGTCAGCCTTTAGCGTAAATGCGACTAGTGAAGACCTAGTTGAATTTGCAGAAAATACTCACACTGAGCCTATTTTGATTGAAGGATTACCTCCGTTGATGTGTGGTGAAGATTTGTGTGAGCGACCAATTAGAACCAATCTAAGAACTACTCAACCTGCATCAGAGGCTAATGAATGGTGGTTATCTTACGGACCTGATTTAGATTGGAATGGAATGGATGATAGATTACAACGAGTTTTGGCAGGTCAACAGTCAATCTCACCTACTGCAATTATTGGTGAAGATGGACGTAAAACAGTTGCGATTATAGTCGATTATGCCTGGCATCCAGGTACAATAGAGGCAAGCAAACTCAAGGAAACACTAGACCAACATTCATGGGTGGGTGAACATGGCGGGGCCTGGTTTCAAATTATGGATAGCATTGATTCTATCGTCGTCGATAAAGTTCCAGTCAGTGCATTGATGGATATTTACCACCTTGAAGGGGTTGTTGTAATTGAAATGCAAAATGTAATGGTTCCAACTAATGACGTTGCTTCTAGAGCAACCCGCTCTTTACCTTCAGATGTTTATTCAGCTTCAGCCTATGAGAGAGACTACACCGGCGATGGAGTTGTTATCGCAATTTTAGATACCGGAGTAGATAATGAGCACCGCTCATTGAATGATTTCGATGATATTG
>CALEIW010000171.1 GCA_937876055.1 uncultured euryarchaeote | reverse complement strand
ATCAACAGTCGTCTTCACTCCATTGTTGATTGTACTAGGAATGGCGAGCCTAGTCTACGGAGCCATAGTATGTATGGGTCAGACAAATCTCAAGCGAATGGTTGCTTACTCATCCGTATCTCACATGGGATTGATTTTCCTTGGAATAGCAACCATGCAACCACTGGGAATCGCCGGTGCACTATTCATGATGTTTGCACACGGAATCATCAGCCCACTTCTCTTCGCCGTAGCTGGAGCCTTCAAGCACCACTACCACACTCTTGAGATTGGCTCGATGCGTGGAATTGCACACCACTCACCATGGTTAGCGGGGCACATGATGCTAGGTTGGATGGCTAGCCTTGGACTTCCGTTATTGGCTGGCTTCGTGGCTGAAATTGCAGTAATGATAGCCTTCTGGATGACATTTGGTTGGTTAGTAATTTGGCCAGCATTGACCCTAATCATTACTGCTGTATACTATCTAACTAGTATGCAGAGGACTATTTTCGAGGGTGGAGATCCTCATGTTGGTGTACTTCCAGATACCATGCACGGAGAAGAACCTAGAGACATTACTTGGCATGAGAATGCTGGAATGTTTGTTTTGGGAGCCCTCACAGTATTGTTTGGAATCATGCCATTCATCTTCTGGGATATGATGTCGGATTGGTCTACAGAATTCATGCTAGAGACATTAGTTCAGGCTATGAATAGCCAGGGGGTGAAGCCCTGATGTTGACCACTGAAGAAATGGAAATATTGCTACCTGAGTTGACTCTGGTTGCAGGTATTATTCTCGCTGTTTTAATTCCAAACCTTGGAGACTCAACTCTAAGAATTCCTCTAACGAGAACTCGCATTCCAGTCTTTATCGGTGGAACTCGCTTCAAGAGTACATCCGACCCCAGACTTCCTGCTCGAATTGCAATTCTGGCTCTATTCGTAGCATTTGTGTTTTCTTTCCTAGAAATTGAATCTGCATCTGGTGAGGTTGTTGGCGGTGTTATCGAAATCACTTCATTCACTAGAATGATGTCGTTCGTATTCTATGGAGCACTCCTCCTAGCGGCGATTGCTACCACCTACAGAATGCCTGCTCGGCTTTCTGCTAGAGCTCCAACCGAGAAGGATTCAGAATCTCGAGCAGAGGCTCTTGTAGCCGCTTTGATGGATAATCGCCGTCAGGTAGATTTCCACATTCTGCTGATGATGGTTGGACTCGGAATGGGTCTCATGGCCATGGCTTCGAATCTTTTCTTCATGTTCGTTGCAATAGAGTTGGCGAGCCTCGCGGCATACGTATTGGTTGCATTCCACAAAGAAGAGGAAGTTGGAGGCGAGGCCGGTGCCAAGTACTTCATCGTCGGTTCAGTTGCTAGTGCTACCGGAATCTATGGAATGTCCTTGGTTTATCTTTGGTCAGGAGACCTTGATTTCGATGCACTAGCCGCCTCTTGGGCGGCTATGGATGGATTAGATCCATTCGCGGTCATTGGAGTTGGATTGATGTTGGTCGCTTTTGGATTCAAGGTCAGTGCAGCGCCTTTCCATCTCGCCGCACCTGACGCATATGCTGGTGCCTCTTCACCAGTTGCAGGTGTGCTGGCTACTGCTTCCAAGGCGATGGGTTTTGTCGCCCTATTCAGAGTTCTAATCGAGGTTACAATGCCCGAGGAGGGAGAGGCTCTTTGGTTTGGTATTCTTGCAATTATCGCCGTAATTACGATGACTTGGGGTAACCTAGCAGCATTAACCAGTGAAAATCCAAAGAGGATGTTAGCCTACTCGAGCGTCGCTCACGCAGGATATATGTTAGCGGCAATGGCTGCTGTTGGTAGTGGATTAGG
>CALEIW010000170.1 GCA_937876055.1 uncultured euryarchaeote | reverse complement strand
CAGAACGATATGCCGCAGCGCGCTCGTCAAATTCCTTCAGCATCTGCCAAGCAGACTCGGGAACCCGCTTGCGGATTTCTTCGGCTTCTGCAGTCAGATCAGCGGCAGAAGTTAATCGGTTTGACTTGCGCATCTGTTGAGCGGCGGCTTCCAATTGCTGAACCAGCCTTACATTTCTCGAAGTCTCTTCGGTTCTAGCATGATAATCTCGAACAGATGCGGCTACCTCTGCTAGGTATCCTTGTCTTTCAGGTGGGATAGGTGCGGATCGATGTGGTAGGCCATCAGCACCTAGTCGCGCCTCAGCCGCATCGAATGATTGACCATGTTCTTCGTTGAGTAAACCTGCTAATTTCTGCCATAGTAGGTCTACTCCTGCATCAGCAAACTGACTAGCAATAGTCGGTATAACTGGTAAATCCTCATTCTTTGCATCCCACATCTCACGATTGCGCTTGAATTGCTTTCGAATCTCGGTTAGCGCATCTTCAGCCCCTGGTCTGTCGAATTTGTTTAGCACAACTAGATCCGCGAAGTCAAGCGCTGCAAGTTTCTCCAATTGTGATGGTGCACCGTACTCTCTAGTTGTGACGTACATGGATAAATCTGCAACCTCGGTTATGGCATCATTGCCTTGACCGATACCACTTGTTTCGACTAAAATAAGGTCAAAGCCAACCGCTTGACAGGCTTCGATTGCCCTATCTATACAATCTGCAATCTCTCTTCCACTTGCTCTGCTAGCAAATGAGCGCATGAACAGATTATCATCTGCTAGGCTGTTCATTCGAATCCTATCACCGAGTAATGCGCCACCCGTTCGTTTTCGGGTAGGGTCAGTGGCGAGAAGAGCGACTTTAGCCCCTGGGTTATCGCGTTGAATACGCAACATCAATTCATCAGTGAGACTCGATTTCCCTGCTCCTCCAGTTCCGGTTAATCCAACAACTGGGCATCCTGAATCAGCATCAACTGAACGAACCCTCTGTAGAACCGCTTGAAATTCAGAATCATCGGCATTTTCTGCCAAAGTAAGTAACTTGGATACGGAACCATGGTCGTCTGCACTAATTGCCTTGCTCAGAGAATTGAATCTTGATTTGTCAAGTAAGTCGATTTTTCCAGCCTCTTCGATTGCGTTCTCGACCATGCCGGTTAGACCCATATCTCTACCATCATCTGGAGAGTAAATGCGAGCAATCTCTTCATCTCTAAGCTTCTTAATTTCCCAAGGAAGGATAGTTCCTCCTCCGCCTCCACAAAGGAAAATGTGCTCGAATTCAGCCTCATCAAGTATCTCTTTGGTGTGGGTGAACATCTCAACAGCGCCTCCTTGATAGGAAGTTATTGCAATCGCATGTGCATCCTCTTGAATTGCTGCTCTTGCAACTTCATCCGCTCCGCGATCGTGACCCAAATGGATGACTTCACAACCCATAGATTGGAAGATTCTACGGAAGATACCAATCGCTGCATCATGGCCATCGAAGATGGCCGCAGCCGTAACTACTCGCAGCGGAGCATCCTCTGCCATG
>CALEIW010000169.1 GCA_937876055.1 uncultured euryarchaeote | reverse complement strand
TGATTCTGACTTCAAAGGCATATGAATCGCCATCTGCTGATGAAGAAAAATGGAAAAGCAGGGGTTCTCAACTGTCAGGATTAAGGCAAGTATGGTTATTGAGGGAAGAAGGCATTAGGAATTATCGAAAACTAATCGATGAGGAACTAGAAACCAGATTGAAATTGAAAGAATCTGGATTCACCCTCGCTTAGTTCATTCTTCTGAGTCGAACTCTTGGGAAAGTAAACGGTCTAATTCTTCCAATGCTTCTTGGTCCGGTTCCATCAATTTTTCAGGATTCCTTGCCATTCCGCTATAATCTACTGAATCCTCTGAGTCACTCATTCGCCGTTTTTGACGTAATCCCAAGATATACCAAATCAACAATCCTGCAGAAATTGTCAATAGGACTGCTAGAATGGTTTGAGTATCAGCCATAAACACGCGAGTGAATTCTCAGACTTGACTGTTCTGTGCAGTTGGTAGACCTATTTGCAACGGTTTTGCTAAATGCCTTCTATTTGCTGGATTGGGTTCAACCCATCCTTGATGTGGAGATTCAAATGAAACTAATTTACTAACCCAAGCTTTTTGCGTTAACTTCCCACATTCTTTGCATCGTAGCCCTTGACCTACACCCGCACTTCTCATGGCTTTTCCACAACATTCCGGTCTCTTTACGATTCTAGGGCTGGTTGATTTCACCCTGAGCCTCTCTAAATGTACTTCACTCGAGGGCGAGATTAATCCCATCCATTCGATTATATCACCAGGGTACAATTGCCTTAGCAATGTATTGACATCACCACTTTCTGCGAATGCGATTAGTGTCTGTGACGATAAACCAGTCCAAACAACAATCGAGGAATGACCGCCTTGAACTTCAAGAGGCTGAGAAGACACAATTCCTGTTACTGCACCTAGTAAATGGTCATCCGATACTTGATTGGTTCTATGGATCGCCCAGGAGTCACATTCCTCGACATCTGGCCTACCTTGTAGGAATTCATGTGCAGATTGTAATTCCTCAGGCGACTCGGCTCTAATTCCGTATAGTACAGGACAATTAGTACGTGGCATAATCAAACCTCTACCCGTAGTTGGATCTCTATTAGCGAAAGTGGTTGGAAATTGTTTTGACATAGAGTCAATGGCTTGTATTGAGACTTCCCTGTCTGTTCTAATCATCTCAATTTTTCTCCAAGCGATAAATTCCCAAGTGTTGTTTTCGGAAGGATTCCAAGCGATAGCAGCAGATGCACCGATGATGCCATCGGGATATTCCTCAATAGAGTAAACTTTAGTCGAGTGGGGTAATTTAGCTAGAGTAGTTTCGAGGGAAACTTCTCCTCTGACTGCTTTCCAATACAACGATTCGGGAACTTCTTCGGTAGTGAAAATTAGACATGGAGAAGGTTTCTCTCCTGTCTCAGGGTAACTACCTAGAATCTCTTTTTCCAAATCTCCGATGAATTCTTGGCAGATTGATTCAAGCTGAATCAGGCTACTGATATGTATTCGACAAATCGCAGAAAGAGCCGCATTCCCCCTAGTTCTCTTCGGAGCGAAGGGCCAAAGCCGTACGAGCCTCCTTTCTATAATCTCGAATTCATCAATCGATTCCATCAATCGGTTAAGTAATCGGTTGAAGTGTTCGGTAGTACAGGCATACTCAACATGGTCTGTGTCATCCAAA
>CALEIW010000168.1 GCA_937876055.1 uncultured euryarchaeote | reverse complement strand
GAACCGCTAAGTCGAGTGTGATTAATTGAAGTTCATGATTTTGGAATCAGGGGCTAAGGCCCGTACGATCAAGAAATATCTCGGCAAGGGTTGGATCGTCGATGCCTGTAATGGTCATGTACAAGATTTACCAACCCGAGGAGGCACAAAGCAAGATAACAAAGCAATGTGGACTTCGAAGGAAGGACAATTACCAAATCCACCTTGGAGTTACACAGCTAGAGCCGAGAAAATTGTCTCCAAATTAATACAGAAAGCAAAAAAGAATTCAGTTGATGAAATTTATATCGCCACCGACCCAGATAGAGAGGGTGAATTTATTGCTTGGCGATTGAAAGAAATCTTCAGTGATTACGATTCTATCTATCGTGTCTCATTCAATGAAATTACAAATTCTGCAGTACAAGAAGCAATAGAATCACCTAGAGATATCGATATGGATCTTGTCGATGCGGCCAAAGTTAGAAGATTTATGGATAGGTTAGTAGGTTTCCGTTGTTCAAGATTTAGTCGATCCTGGAACTTAGCTTCAATGGGACGTGTACAAACCCCCACCCTTGGATTCATTGTAGAAAGAGAACTAGAAAGAGACGCACATGTTCCTATTCCATATCACTCGATTAAGGTCGATTCCAATGGTGTTTCCTTCAAAGTTAGATTCCATGAAAAGAATGATGATGGTGCTTGGAAAGACGATGATGGAAAACATCACCCAGACAGAACTTTTAATGGGGATTTGGCCGAAAACGCAATGGGTAAAATTCGGGATTCCGATGGTTTGTTGTTAGAATCCGTAAAAGAAGGTAAGACAAACAGAAAACCACAACCTGCGTTCACAACCGAATCTATGTTAAGAGCCGCCAATGGGAGGATGGGGTGGTCCATTGGTAGAACAAATAGAGTCGCTACAGCACTGTATCAATCAGGTCACATAACTTACATACGGACAGATTCTACACGTACAAGCAAGGCGGCTAGAGATAGAATTAGATCATTGATCGAAAAAGAATACGGCTCTAATCATCTAGGCCCCGGAGCTCTAGGACCTGACGCAAAAAAAGGTGCAAGCAATGTACAGGACGCTCACGAAGCGATTCGACCCACCCAACCTGAAGTGAAGACTTTAGCAGATGTAGATGAGGATCAACAGCGGTTATACAGATTAATTTGGGGTAGATTTGCCGCAAGCCAAATGTCAAATTCCATACGAGAAAGAAGGGATTTAGTAGTAAAGGTCTCAGAACTAGATTTGCCATTGTATGGAACCAGTTCATGGCGCATCCATGCTGGATGGGAAGCAGTATACTCCGCAGATAAAGAGGTAAAAACAGAACCACCACAGGTTGGTTTCGAAATTGGAACAATTTGGGGATTTACTTCTACAGAAGAAAACCCACTTTTAACGTCTGACGAGACAAAACCACCTAGGAGATTCACTGAAAGTTCGATAATCCAGGAAATGAAGAAAGCAGACATAGGGAGGCCTTCGACATATCTGACTACAGTAGGTAAGCTAGTTGACAGGGGTTATGTCGACAAAGAGGGTTCATCCCTGATTCCAACAGACCAAGGTAGATTGTTATGGATCGATGTGGTGCCGTTTTATGGGTCGGATGAGAATTCGTCTGGAACTATATCTGAGGGTTTGTTTACCCCTCGATTCACAGCATTGATGGAATCTAGTTTAGATGAGGTAGAAGAAGGAGATACTAGTGGCGCCATAGTTTGGCATAAATTTGTTACAGACTTTAGAAACATGCATAATAACGCATTAGAAATAAGAAAACTAAAGCCGACAGTGAAGCAACGTAATTTTATCATTAATAGAACCTCACGAATGTCTGATGATTCAAAATCAGAAATGTTTCAAGGTAAAAATATGGATGAACTTACTGGGGAAGATGCAAGAAGGATAATTGAAGAACTCAACAACTCGAAAATTGAAAATATTCCTCCTAGTGAAAAACAAATGGCATTAATCATCAGATTAACTGATAAAAATTCCGTTGATTTAGAACCAATACTAACGGAACTTGGCCACAGTGATATGGAGGAATTGACAGGTGGTAGAGACGGCACTGCAAGTTCGTTAATCAATACATTGATTGGAATCGACAAAGATTCACCAGCTACAGAAAAGCAAGTAGCAGCTATCAAATCAATGTCTGAAAATTTAGAAATTAGTATTGAGGATGCTATGGCTATTGGGGAAGTAACCACTATTGATGAAATAACCAAAAATGAGGCCAGTGGTTTAATTGGTACAATGAAAAAAATGATTCAATCACGAAAGCGTCAACAAAAGAAATGATATCTTTTGTTCTATCCGCCGATACTACCTTGGTCCAAGGCTAGGGGGGTAGCGCTTGATTAGAGACAATTACGATGTTATTGTAATTGGTGCCGGACCCGTAGGTGGATATCTTGCATGGAAGTTGACGGAGAAGGGCTTGAGTGTTCTCCTAGTTGAAGAACACGCTGAGATTGGAAGGCCATTCCAATGTGCTGGTATGGTTAATCCATCAGCCATGGATAAGATAGGGGCTTTCGATACGGTACTGACAAGAATTTGGGGCGCTAGGATGTACAGCCCATCGGGTACAGAAATTGTAATAGGGGACCCAGATACAACGAGAACTTGGTCGGTTTGCCGTAAATTGTTTGATGAAAGAGTGGTCCAACTTAGCCTTGATTCCGGGGCCGATTTATTGTTGTCGACTAAGCCAGTTAGTGCTACTGTCACGAAATCCGGAGTTGATATTTCATTAGATATACATGGAGAAATAAAACAAATCCAATGCCGTATGCTTTGTGGTGCGGATGGTGCTCATTCCTGGGTGCGTAGAACATTCAAAATGGGCCGACCGAAAGAATTGTTGATTGGATTCCAAATTGAGGTAACCGGGTACACAGGGGAAGAAGGGAGACTTGACCTCTTTACAGGAGATGATTTTGCACCTGGATTTTTCGCTTGGGCAATTCCATCGGGTAATACAACTAGGATTGGAAACTGGTCTTTACCGAACAAATTGGGCGAGGAATCGTGTGAGGATTTATTGGAGGTACTAATGAAATCCTCGCAATGGAAAGAGAGATTCTCCAATTGTAAAGAGGTTGGTAGATACTGTGGACCCGTTCCTGCTGGCTTGATTCACAGACCAGTGATTGACCGTGTTGCGGTATTCGGGGATGCAGCAGGTCTTTGCAAACCTACAACGGGTGGCGGAATAGGAAAAGGATTCGAACAAGTTGATCTAATGCTTCCAAAATTAGTAGAAGCCATTACGACCAATGATTTTACTCAATCTACTGTGAAGAATTTGAATGATACAATATCTAGTCTTAGACGGAATCAAAACAAATCAAGAGCATTAAGAAACGTATTTTTGACAGAATCAACTGATGAAGAATTGGATGAATTATTCTCGGTTTGGTCACAACCAGAGGTGATTGATTTAATAAATCAATTAGGGGATATAGATAATCCAATCCCACTCGGTATTAAGATGTTGAAAGATGTCCCGGAATTCCGACGTCTGGCTTCAAAAGCCGCTTCTGCATTAATTTGGGGGTGAATATTTGGAATCAGTCCAAAGAATCAGATACCCGCCGTTTGACCATACAAATATTCAGCCTGATTCAATACCAATTACGGAAGTTATTCTCGAATCAAATTCACAACCTCCAACCCCCTTCAAAATTGGATCAGAATCTGGTTGGTTGGTAGAATGGAGAGGACTAACAGATAAAGATCTCGATCTACCAAGAATTCAATCTGTCACTACTACTGCAACATTACCATTTCTAATGAGAACTAGAAATGGTTGGTACATTGAACCCGATCCATTACATGCAATTGCTAGGAAATTTATCGCACCCACTGTAATTTTATTAATTTCCTCTCTTTTTCTACATGCTATAGCCCCGGCTTTAGGAGATGTTCCGCTACTATCCTGGCTGACCCAAGGGTCTTATCAAATTGGGCCCCTTGATTATCCGAAATTATTATTCATAACATTTCCAATATTTGTATTGCCAATAATAATCAGAATATACGCAAATTCCAGAGATATTAATAGACAAAATACTTACATTAATTCTCCACTAAAAGACCCGGAATTGGAATTATCGATAGGTGATGGGTGGGTGGAAATTTCAAGAATGCAATTACCAGAAGAGGTGTATTTTTCTGCAGCCAGAATACAAGCCGGAGTCGCTGTCCCCGAAAGAAAAACCATGCTTAAATCATCCAACCGACCAGAAGGAAATCAACCCCCTCCTGGTATGTCAACAGCACTACCAGAAAAGAGATTAACAGGTGGGGAAGAACATGGGACAGGAGTAGGAGAATCGACACCTTTAGCAGTTGATTATTCTCGAATCCTTCTATTGGAGCCGATGCGGGTTAGATCGAGAGGAAGTTTAGTGACAACTAAAGAAATTCCGATTAGATTGAATGGCCCCGAAGAAAGATGGCCTGGTACAATTTACTCCTCTATGATTGCATTACATTGGGAGATACATGTGCACGTACTTTGGCAAGGTATGAGGTTAAGGTGGGTCAGTCCAATTATTATGCCCCAAACAGATAACCAAGTAGTGATTGATAATCTTCCCCTTAGGGCTGCTAGGTCTGAAGATTCTAAGGACTAATCACACAGGTTGTAAAGGCGGCGGGCTGGCTAACTTACCCTGATCGAGAATTTCTGTATCTAGATGGTTATAATCTGAATCTCGTTTTTGTGGTATGAAACCTGCACGCGAAATTACTCTCTGCAATTCGTCTTCTCCAGCTAGAGTCTTTGTAGTGCCGGATGCAGAAACTACGTTTTCTTCCATCATTGTGGAGCCAGCATCATCTGCTCCTGCAAATAGGGCTAGTTGGGCTATACCCACGCCCATAGTAGGCCAAGATGCTTGTATGTGGCTAATGTTATCAAAAAATAAACGAGCAATAGCAACATGACGCAGATATTCATGTGCGCCTGCCCCTAATTGAATTCTATTTTGACCCTTATTTCTTTTACCAAATGTATTGTTTTCTAATTGAACTGGCCATGCTATGAATGAAGTAAATCCAAACAATCCCGCTCCCAAACTTCTGTCTTGAAGGGTCCGAATTCTATCCATGTGTTGAACTCGATGAAAATTATTCTCACCAAAACCAATTACATTCGTTGCTGATGTTGTGAGTCCAAGATGTTGTGCCTCTTCCATTACTCTTAGCCAATTTTCCGAACTTCCTTTTTTTGGAGAGATGTCCAATCGAACATCATCAACGAGCATCTCAGCTCCACCACCCGGCAAACCGTGCATTCCAGCATCTTTCAATTGCTCTAGCACCTCTTTGGTAGATGTTTGGCAAACTTCTGCGATTCCTTCAATCTCGATAGGAGAAAAACAATCCAAATCGATAGTTGGATGCCTTTCCCTTAATTGGCAAATCAAATTCGTGTACCATTCCATTGGTAAATCTGGGTTGACACCTCCTTGCATTAACACGCGCGTCCCGCCGATATTTTCTAATTCGGCAAATCTAGCACTAATTTGGTCTACGGATTGAGTGTAAGTCTCTTCATGTCCTGGTGGGCGATAAAAAGAACAAAATTGACAATTTATGGTACATACATTAGTGTAGTTGACATTTCGATCGACAAGATATGTTACTTTATTTCCAGGGACTCTCTTTCTACGCATCAATAATCCAGCATGCAATAATTCGTTTTGATCTGCTTCATCATAGAGAATTGTTGCTTCCTCAATAGAAAGTCGTGGAGGGTTATCTCCTAATTGGGATTCAAGAATTTCTTGCCAAACGGCCAAACAATCACAACCCTGAGCCAACCAATGTTTCGATTTCTGTAATTTGTTTAGGACATTTAGAAGTTAATACAACAGGTCCGTCTTTCGTGACTAAGACGTCATCTTCGATCCTAATTCCGATACCTGAGTATTTCGCAGGGATTTCAACATCCTCTCGCCATGAGGCAAAATAAATCCCAGGTTCAACAGTTAGTACCATGCCTTCCTCTAGTAACCTACCATCGCCCTTTCCACCTGGTCTGGTGACTCCGACGTCATGAACATCCAGTCCTAGTGAATGACTGGTTCCGTGCATGAAGAATTGACGGGTTTTCCCATCTAAATCTTCACCCATGGCTTCTTCGAAAGTACAATTCAATATGCCTAATTCTATCAGACCCCTGGAAATTACTTCCATAGCCGCTTTGTGAGAGGCGTTCCAAGGCGCACCTACCCGACAAGCATCTATTCCTGCAATTTCAGCCTCTAGAACTAGATTGTATATCTCTCGTTGAGGGTAGCTGAATTTACCATTCACTGGCCAGGTTCTTGTGATATCTGAAGCATATCCCTCTACCTCACAACCAGCGTCTACGAGTACTAACTCTCCATCAGAAACGGGTTGGTTGTTAGCATGGTAGTGTAGAATTGTAGCATTGTCACCACCACCAACAATAGATGGGTAACTCCAGTGAGAACCATTCGATTGAAAACAACCTTCGATTATTGCCTGAATTTCCCATTCACCAATGCCGGTATGACTCTTTTTCATTGCCATAGAATGGGCCATAGACGCAAGATCAGCAGACTTTTGCATAATGGCTATCTCTTCCGTAGATTTACAAATTCGCATTTCATCTAGGAGTGAAGAAGGATCTACTAGACTAATTGGTCCCATTCCGTATGTATTTCTTTGTCTAGTCTTTGAGGTAAGAGCATCATGGACAATTTGGTCAATATCTGAATTTAGATTTTGAATTAAGTATACTCCTTTAGACTTATTCAACGAATCAGTAACTATTTCCTTCATCTCTAGTAGAGAATAGGCTTCATCTATGGGCCAGCCAGATGATGCGCCTTCTATGCCAATTCTTCTGCCTTGCCAAATTTCTGCGGTTGTATCGTTTGGTTGGACGAATAATGATACAAGCCAATTTTTCCCATTATGTTTTGCCATTAATACTGACTCAGGTTCTGACCAGCCACATAGGTAGAGCATGTAGGAACTAGCTCGGAATGGATAATGAACATCATTAGAGCGAATTGAAGCTGGATTAGTTGGAATGAGAACTAAACAATCTTGAGGAATCTTTTCGAGGAATTTAGACTGACGTCCTCTGTATTCTGACTCCGAGAATGGTAGGCTAGCCATACTGTTCACGCTTCCCCGAAAAGCAAGTTATTCTTATGACTGTGGGATGAAAAAAATGACAATAATGTGCATAAATCAGGATTTCCACTTTGGTATTGATTGTTCGCTATTCCCTCGGAATCGGTTAACTAAGGCATATGTTAGGAATAATGCGCTAAATGCGAACGCCACCAAAGCGATTGGGAATGGCTTGACTTCATCTGGATGAATTAAAATTACAGAAATCGTTGCGAACGCGCCATCATCGTCAATCACTTCCAGTGTAAGTATGGCGCGATATTCTTCAACCTCAGTCCAAGAAAATTCTCGGTCACACCCCTCGTAAAGGGGAGAATTATCCAATAACCAAATACATCTCAAACTAGAAGCATCATTATCTGTGTCAGAACTTTCAGTGGCGTCTAATTTTATGTCAGAAGGATTGGAAATCCTAACTTCTTGACCGTCCGAAATAGCTTCGCCATCAATTATCAGCGACGCAGTAGGAACTGTATTCATGATGTCTAAATTTACCATTTGCTCTGATGATAAGCCTCCTTTATCATAGACCGTTAAACTAAGAGTGTAGTTTCCAGATTGTGCCCCTGAGATAGAATATGTGTTGAGGTCTTCACCCATTTGTACATCGATTGGAAGATTGCCAGAGTGAGAAGGCCTTCTGAGAGTCCAAACATAGTACATTTCCGTTCTTCCCCAATACGGGTCCTCAGTTAGGGTTGCGTCGAATGTATGCCAAATATCATCCTCTACAGCATAATCAGTTCCAGATATTTTGATCACTGGTGGTTGGTTATTTACACGAATGGAAAACTCGTGACTGCTACCCTCGTAAGCAGAATTGCTCGCTGGGCAACCAATCAGTAATATTTCCATCCAACCATCTAATTTTGTAGAAATATCCCAAGATAGTTCAAAACTTCCAGAGGGGAGTTCGTATACTTCATCTGTTATGGAGGCTTCATCGCAAGCCAAAGTTTCGGGGATATGAGATGATTGAATTAGCCCCTGCGCTAAAGAACCCGAGATTTCTAGATTTACTCTACCGTTTGGATAAGTCCCAAGCCAACCACTAATTTGAATAGAAGAATCAATCAAATCTCCGGATTGATCCCCATCTAACAAAAATCCAATCAAACCGGTTGAATTTTGTTCAACCATAAATACCACTCTAGTTTCTATAATTTCTAATCCATAATCGTCTATGGAGTGGATGCTAACGTAACATGCACACTCCCCTGTAGACGAGAAAGACAACTCAAACGACCAAGACCATTGTGCCCTACTACTAGTGGAAGTAGTTTCAATCAAAGAACTTAGCAAATCTCCGCCATCGAATTCTGCACCATCTTTAGATACCCGCCAAAATACATCTTCGGGTTGTTCATCATCTTCTATGATTCCTGAAAAGATGATTGACTCGGTTGAATAGTCTCCGTTTTCTACATCTATGCTGATTAAGGCAGGATCATCTTCGTTAGACGTATCTGCCTGAACACTATTAGACATCAAAAGCAATGCAGCAAGTGACAGCAAGACCGCCCTCCAGTGCCGCTTCATCAAGCCAAACGACTAGACTATCTGTCTTGAACCCCATGCAAAAGTGTTCAATTCACCTTTCTGAAATTTGCATTTGCCACACCATTTCGTCCAGCCAGGTTCCTAGTGTATCAATATCGACGAATTCTTGACTGGCTTCAGCAGTTAGGATACAGTCACATGCGGCGGCGGCTAGTAAACCGGCATCTTCCATTTGCAAACCATTTCCTAATGCTACTGCCAATGCTGTTGCCGCTGCGTCATGCAAACCTATCTGTTGTTTTGGAGTGGGGGATGAACAATCGAAATGAATTACTTCACCCTCCGATTGATAGAGAGTTACGCCATTAATTCCCCCCAAAACTACCAATGCATCCCAATCGTATGTAGAAATTAATTCAGAGGCTGCGGAAGCCGAGTCGGAAGATTCCAAACGGCGGCGCATAAGTTCCATACCCCTCATCTCAACTAGAACAACCGTCGCACCTCGAGAACGTTCTAAACCGGTTAATTTGGGGTCCATTATGACGGGAATGCCATTCTTTCTCGCAGCACCAATCAATTTTGAAGCGCTGGCTACAGTAACCGCCCCATTATCGTAATCTGAGATTACCAAAGCGCAACTATTCTCCAATTGCTTCATAGCATTATTTGCTAATTTATCAGACATTGAGTTCTCAATTGGGTCAAGTGGACCTCTGTCAGCCTGAAGTAATATTTGGCTCTCTTCAAGCAAGCTCTCTCTGCTGCCGAAGAACCGAATTTTGACCAGCGTATGTCTATCTGTAACTGATTCTATCCCTGTAACTGTAATTCCATCTTCAATTAACATATCCACAATTGCTTTACCTTCTCTATCATTTCCAACAAATGTGTGAAAATCAACATCTAGACCTATTGAGTTTAACCCCCTTGCAATGTGAGCTGCTGCTCCTGGGCTCTCATCGGTTTGGAAAATTTTCAAGACTGGAACAGGTGCGATTGAATTCAGATTATTCGCATATCCATGGTGATAACGATCTAACATAACATCACCCAACAATGTCACGTGAGATCCTTCCATATCATTGAGGCTGGAACGTAATCGCCGTAGAGATTCAATGCGGGAGACTGTGTCTTCGTCAATCGCCATGAACCGTCCAAAGGTGGGGGGCGAATGAGGTTTGGGGGTACTAAATGGTCAAATCATGACCGACGAACTCAAGCGAGTAGGTTCTCTCCGCGATGTATGGTTGACCACTCTGGGAGTTGGATCTACGAGGGGGCAGCAGCGGAAAGACTGTGGCAAAAATCTGCGATTGGTAGCCCAGTAGGAGAGCGGAAACTAGAGTTATCTCCGGCGGAGACATTGTTCGTTCACTATCACAGAAACATAGACCTACCAACAAATGGTTGGATGAATAACGCACTAAATCAAAACTCGATGCTATTACAAGAGTATTCTATCCTAGAGGCTCTTCGTGTACCGGGAAACAAGATTGTTTTATCTCAAAATATGGACCTTTTTTTTAAACAAGTTCACCCTAAGTCTTGGGCTGCTCGATGGGCATCGAATACTCATCCA
>CALEIW010000167.1 GCA_937876055.1 uncultured euryarchaeote | reverse complement strand
CTAATGATTCGGCATTACAAGGCTTCTTTATCACGACGATTCTTTATAAGGAGTTCATAAGTGCGAGCGCCTATGAAGAGCGACGAAGAACGACTAACTGTCGTAAACGTGGTCGCCTCCACCCGAGTGGCGGAGGAACTCGACCTACCCGATATTGCCATCCAACTGAACTGCGAGTATGAACCAGAACAATTCCCTGGTGTAGTCTACCGTGTTGTAGATCCTAAACTCGCTATCCTAATGTTCCGCTCAGGACGAGCTGTTTGTACTGGTGGAAAGAACAAGGATAACATACACACTGGAATCGAGAGAATGATCGGCGACTTGAGAGCCGCTGGTATCGAGACATGGGAATTAGATGATGTAGAAATTGAGGTGCAAAATATGGTTGCAACCTACTCTCTACACTACCCAGAGGATTACTTCGGAACCGCTAGAATGGATGATAACCATACAAGAGTAATCGATGTTGAAGGCGGAATTCGTGCCGCAACGGACGAAGAAGTAGAAGCAGAGGACCCACGAATCCGAGGAATTCGAGAAGGGGAACCACTAGCAACAATGCCACGTAGATTGAATCTCAATAATTTGACCTTCCACCTACCTTTCGACAAGGTAGAATACGAACCAGAGCAGTTCCCAGGTCTAATTTACAGACTCGATTACCCTCGAGTAGTTTGCCTGATTTTCGGTTCCGGAAAGATGGTGATTACAGGTGCTCGAGACAAGTCAGAGATTCTTGAAGCCGTACAATTCATCCAAGATGAGTTAGCAGACTTGTTGTGAAAATAGCCAGAATTTTACCCTTCAAATTGACTAAACATCTTTGGGTGATATTCATGTGCAGACGTAGTCTGCAGAGTATCGTGTCTAGCATAAGATTTAGTGGATTCATCGTTGTTTTGATGTTGATTCTAGCACCTGCAATGGGTTTTATCGGAGAAGTCGAGCAAAACCAAAAACTGGCTGAAGAATCAGAAGAAAGAGACGTAAACCGTAATTCTGTAAGCCTTGTTGATGTTCCAGATTGGCGAATAGGAGATCGTTGGTATTACAGTGGTTTTCTAGATGTCAGAGACTTTGTTGCAGATAGTGGAGTAGCCACTAATGTCGAGACATTGAATGGAAATCTCGACACCCAAGTTACAGATATCTACACCATGACTGTAGAAGGGGTTTCAACCTTGGTTTACAAGGTTGAGTCAGAAGGTGAATATGAAGCATCAAACGTAGAATTATCTGGCTATGATGGTGACTTGATTATAGAAATAGATACAGTCGAAATAATCCGAGCCTCAGATCTGGCAACAATTGAACAAGAGGCAACCATAGACATTGATTTTGATTACCAAATTTGGTTTTGGACTTACACTATTCAAGTTGCAGAATTAGTGGTAACTAACGAATATGACCCTGCATTGGAAGGATATGATTTCCCAATCAGTGTTGGTGAATATTGGCAAACCAGTTACAATCAAGATACAACCTATAGTGGAAGTAGCGATTACGTAGATATTCCATCAGATACAAGCTCATCCAATACCACATCTTGGGAAGTAGTTTCACGAGGAAGTTCAGGCATCACCTACAGTGGATGTGCTCAATCTTACAATATTACCACCCGAAACTCAAATGGTGAAGAAACCGGCTACAAATGGTATTGCCCAGCGATTAGTAACGATATCAAGAGTTCAACAACAGAAAGTATAGGATTTATCGCCACCCACGAATTAAGTTGGTACCAAAAATCCACTAGGATTAACGAAATAGACGTTGATGTCGAATTCCAGCTATCACCTCTTGATATGCAAATGGATGCAACCGTTTCAGTGACAGATAACGCAGGCAACGCTGTATCAAACCAAAATGTGGAATTCCGCTTTGAAATTGATGAAGATGTCAGAACTTTTACAACTGATTCCTACGGGCAATTTGTTGTTAATTTCAATACAGGAAATAGTCCAGATCAATCTGACGGAGGGACTGAACATGGTTCGCATGGAGTGATTGCCTGGATTGATGGAAACTTCCCCCAAGTTGGGACTACAACTCTGATTATTGACCAGAATGTTCACCCAGTTGATTTGATTGCAAATGCAGCTGGAGTTAGCATAGAGAGAACTAGAGGCGACCGAACAGTTAGCCTAAATCCAGCGATCGGATTTAACGCGGTTCCCGGAGACATACTAACATTCAGTGTACCAGTTGTAAACAGAGGAATACTAACTTCTCCAGAAACCGACCTACGGGTAACTGGCCCCAATGGTGTTTCGTCTACAAGCTACGTTCCTGCATTGGGTAGTTTGGAAGAACAGCGTGTGGAATTGGATTGGGAAGTACCTGCTGGTCAACCCATAGGTAATGCATTGTTAGAATTCATTGTCGATGAAGCAGAGGCAATAACAAATGATGGAAATCGAAGTAACAACCTAGGTTTATTTAGCATATATATTGGAAGATTGCCGGTTGCAGAATTGACGACAAATTCCCCTCTTCAAACATACGAGACCGTGACTCTTGATGCATTGAACTCAATCGATCCGGACGGCGGAACCCTAGATTGTGTCTTCGAGGTTGAATCAACATCTGGGAATATGGAAATTATAGAAGATGATGATTGTATACATGACTTAGTATGGGAAGATGATGGCGAATATCTAGTTCGCTTGACGATTACAGATGGCGAGAGCGATACCGATACGATTGAAGAAAATATCACTATTCTAAATCGACCACCTGAAATTATTGTTGATGCATCAGCATATTCTATTCCAGTGCTTTCGTCTATAACATTCGAAGTCACCCACCGTGAAGATATTGACACAAATAATCCAATCGCTCCTGTTGACATATCCTGGCAGACCTCTTGTGAGGAAGGTAGTACTGTTAGCGCGAGGTGTACAGTAACTCCTACTCAAGAAGGAAATTACACAATCGAAGTAATTGCAATGGATGATGATGGAGCAACTACCACGGAAGAAGTAACCGTTGAAGTTACAAATATCGCCCCATCTGGTTTGGAGGCAGAAATTTGGCTCTCAAGTACTAGATTAACTGCTGACTCTAGAGGAGTCTACACAATTAATGAAGGCGATTTGATTGAGATTAGAGGCTCTGCCGAAGACTCGCCAAATGACATTGATAATCTAGTCCACCTATGGTCACCAGATGCTGAAGACCACCCGGAATTAAAGCTAGAAAGTATTGGTCAAAATTCGATTATTGAACATGCATACACAACATCTGGATTACATCTTGCAACACTCGTAGTGACCGACGATGATGATGCTAGTTCTGAGACTTTAGTCGTGGCAATTGAGGTAGTTAATGTCGCTCCGAAGATAGACCCAATTAGCAATCCGCTACCAGTCAAAGAAGATGATGAAATCACCATCACTGCTAGTGTTTGGGACACTGTCGGAGATGTAGAAAATCTGGTCAACTGTTTCGATCTTAACCCAGAAGTAAATAGCGATGAAATAGGTGATTCGGACGATGATTGCGATTTCGAAGGAAATCGATTTATTGGTTCCTGGCCAGATGCCCAACAAGCACCATCGGCAATAATTTTCCACACTACAGACGATGATGGAGAGTCTGTATCAGTAGAGATACCAATCACAGTAAACAACGTAAAACCGGATGCATATGCTACGGTGAGTAATCAAAATCCAACAATAGGAGATATCGTGGTTCTGAGCGCGAATCTTACAACCGATTCAAGTCATGACCTTGAAACATTGAGGTATGTCTGGGATTTGGATGTAACAACCGATAGCGATGGAAATGGTAACCCTTCAGATGATGAAGATTACGTGGGGCAGTGGTTTGAATGGGAAACCGATACATCCGGTACAATATCCGTGAAACTAACAGTGATGGATGAGGAACTATCTGATTCAATGATAATTACCTTGAATATAGAGGAAGCGCCATTTAGCTTTGGAAATTTACTCTCCTCACCAATCATGATAGTTCTGATTTTGATAATCTTGGCCGGTGGCGGAGGTTTTGCATATGTCAAAATGCGCCAACCCGACGATTTGGTACAAGCCCCTGCAGAAGCAAAGCGCGGACGTAAAGTATCCATGGATGATGCCTTTGATGACCCTGAATTTGACCCTTTCAGTCAGGACAAAGCCAAGAGGCGTGTGCAAGAACAAAAAAGAAACGATGAGGGTAAATTGGTGCAGACAAAAGAAAAGCCAAAGGCACAAGAAACTGAATCAATTGTGCCGGAGGAAGCACCAGTATTACAGATGAATGAACTCGATGAAGAGTACGAGCAAGCAAGATCATCCGAAGTGGTTAATGACGATGTTTTCAATGATTTATTGGAAGACTCCGAGTCACTTAACGAAGAAGAGTGACGGCATTCAGCAGGACTGTCAATAACCGTTCTTTAATGCTCAACTTTAGCGAAGCACTCATTGCGGAAGAGTTTCTCCAGTAACTGTGGTTAATCTATTCAGATTACTTGGCCTACCCGACCCTTCTAAGTCGGTAGAACAGGTAAAGAGGTCTCCTCGGTCAGCCGACCCAGGGCCGCAGAATAACGATTCATTCCATGATTTGGGTAAGGAAATTTGGGCCGAGAGAACGCACAAATTAATCGGCGAGGCTGAACGTTTTGTTCACTACATTAAACCCGATGATTTACATCGATTGAATCTAGATGGTATGTCCCATAATTTAGCTCAAGGTAATCTTGTGATTGTAGATCTTGGTTCACTTACTCATATGCCTAGTCAACAGGACGTTTGTCGACGACGTATCGAGACTCTTGGGCAACAAACAGGTCTTCCAGTGTTTGCTCTAAACGAATCGGACACATTGCTGATGATTGCTGGTCGGAATATGCGAGTTGATACTGAAAAACACAAGCTAGGCATGGCTCAATGGAGCCAATTATCTGACGATTAGGCATAGTCAATTTGACTACGCCAATCCGAATCGCTAGGCCCTGGACCAAGTTTGTCGAAACCTATCTGGAATAATTTAACTGGTATTGATTCGGAATCTACTCCTTCTGGTGCCTCGATTTCTTCAACTCTAAGAATCACTAGAGTCCCGACAGCATCTTCTGGAAGAGAATAGAAATCTACCACTCTGCATTTAATTGCACATAATGCTGAATCGTAATTTGGTGGTGATTCAGGTAAGAAATCCCATTCTGATTTTTCTCTAGGAACAAGTTTGACAGTTTTGTTTACAGCGCTTGCAGATTCTAAATCAGCATTCAAGATAAATACCGAAGCTTTGGAACCTATTCCTTCTTCCTGTAAGTTCACCAATGTGTCTCTAGGCCTGCCCTCTCTATTCGTCGATAATGACAGGGCTAGAAGAGGTGGGTGATTAGAAACGATACTGATTGAAGACATAGGTGCTATGTTTTCAACTCCTGATTTTGATTTAGTTCCGACTAGAACCACTGGTTTTGGCATTAGTAAAGATGCAAGCCATGCTCTCCTTTCTCTGAATCCTAGGGCGTCAATATCGATTTTGTATGAACCGTCACCTATCTTTGGAGGTGGTGGTGGGTCTCCATCTTCATCGGTAAGCCATGTATCTAGGGCACCTGATTCTATCTCAGTAGCAGAAAAAGCGGTGAATTCACGGAATGCTTGCCAACGAGCAATCTCCGTAGGGTCTTCTTCTCTCTTGACTTTTCGAGCGATTGATGCATCGGAGTATGTGACGCAACGACGAAGGTACCTAGATACCACTTTACGTCGTTCGTCGATATCCATTAACTCTCAACTCCGAGTTCATTCATCAGCCGCTCAACATGTCCGGTGGCTCTTACATTATAGCCAACAAATTCGAAATTACCGTCTAATCCAATTACAAAAGTAGAACGAGATACGCCTAAGTATGTCTTTCCGTAATTCATCTTCTCTCTCCATACACCATAGAGGTTATGCAATTCGATGTCTTGATCGACGATTAATTCAAAGTTTAGATTATGTTTATTTATGAAATTAGAATGAGATTTTGAGGAATCTTTTGAAACCCCAATAACTCGGTACCCTACAGCTTTTAACCTGTCAAAATTATCCCTAAAATCACAGGCTTGCTTTGTACATCCAGGCGTAGAATCTTTTGGATAAAAGTATAGAATTACTTTTTCTCCTCCATCAAGAATTTCACTTAGCCTAATCGTGGTTCCGTCTGTCAATTCGGCTTCAAAATCTGGGGCGTTTTGGCCAACCTCAAAATTCACCAACTCCTCACTCATAATTTCTCCACATAAACGGGGGTGATGAATGCTCGTATTGCGAGCATTGAAGAAACAAGGCTGTCTGATCTGAGATATGGGTAAGTGGGGAAAGATTTCAGGGACCCTTTCGCTAATTCTTGGAGTGTTATTTCTGATTGGTTGGTTTGGAGCAGTTATGGGGGTTGATTACATCGATAATCAGTTAGAAGAAAATTGCGATAGCACGAGTGGACAAATTGGACAAATTACCGGCTGGGATGAGGGACAGTGTCAGGATGGAAGAGATACACGGGACCTTCTTTCTTCATTACAATATTCATTGCAACTTGGTGGAGCGGCACTGTGTATCGCGGGTGTCTGGATGTTAGTTAGACATTGATTTTCTATCGCTTTGATTCTTCTCGAATTCGTTTTTTACTGGCCGCCCAGCCACAAATTGGGCAGTCGGAGAGATTGTGGTTGCGTGCTGGGCAATATTCCCGTCCGAAGAAAATGATTTGCAAATGACGCCGATTCCAAGTATCGATTGGAAAAACAGCCTTCAGATCTCTTTCAGTTTGCTCAACATTACGCGCCTTGGACAAACCCCATCGGCTTGCTAAACGATGAATGTGTGTATCAACTGGAAACGCCGGCACTCCGAATGCCTGTGCCATTACTACGCTAGCAGTCTTGTGTCCAACACCTGCAAGTGATTCTAAGAATTCCCAATCTGGAATAATTTCTCCTCCCTCTTGCAGTATTTGTTCTGCCATTAATTTGAGATTCTTGGCTTTGGTTGGTGCGAGTCCAATTTCCCTGATTAAACTCTGAATTTCTTCAACCTCCAAAGAGGCCATCTTTTCTGGATTGTCTGCTCTTGCAAACAAAGTCGGAGTCACCTCGTTTACCTTCTTGTCAGTTGTCTGTGCAGAAAGCATTACCGCGACTAACAAAGTGTATGGGTCAGTATGATCTAAAGGAATTGGAGTTTCGGGGTATAATTTGTCTAACTGCGCCCCGATTTTGTAAGCCTTATCGGCTCTTTTCATTGCTTAATTTCCCCCTCATCACGAAGTCCGAGGTATAGTGAGCCACCCACAATCAACCCAGGAACCAAATAACAAGGGCCGTACATCCAATTTTCCCAGTCATCACCAGAGTTACCACCAAGAATGAACCAAGATAATGCCGCAGCCATAAAAGCAGGTAAAAGTGATACTAAACCGAACACAAGCCCCCGGGTAAGTTGCATAACTTAGCCTAGTGAACTACAGTCATCAACCTTCGTCAGAGCCCAAGTAGTTGTTCCATCTCTAAACCAGTCTTTGTGTTTATCACATCTGCAGCTTCTAGCCAACCCTTTCGGGCAATTTGAACACCGTACCAAACATCAGCCAAACCGTCAGTTCCATGAGCATCAGGGTTGATGCAAACCGGTACGCCTTGCTGTTTTGCATAATTACAGAGCCTCCAATCTAAATCTAATCTGTATGGAGATGCATTAATTTCAACCGCTTTCAATTCACCTTCTGAATTGAGTTCCCCCATTCTTCGTAACACAGCATGCATATCCACAGGGAATCCTTCTCTACCTTGTAATATTCTTCCAGTTGGGTGGCCTAAGATGGTGAAAGTTGGGTTTTCTATAGCCCGAATTAGTGCTTCAGTGTTTTCTATTTCGTCTCGATTTCTCCAACTACCCAAAGCGTGTACTGAGCCCACTATATGGCTCATTGATTGACGAGTTTCATCTGGATAATCTAAGCCCCCGTCAACTAATATATCGCACTCTGAACCATGGAATATTCGGAAATCCTCACCTGCGTCAACCCAGCCTTCATTGAGTGCACGAATCATTCCTGCTTGTACTGGTATTCCATCCGCAGGAATACCAATTTGTCGACCACCGATATTGAGAATTTCAGAGTGGTCGGCAATACCAAGATACTCCCAACCTAATTCCTGTGCCGCTGCCGCCATTTCTTCCAATGTGTTCACTCCATCAGATGCGACAGTGTGATTGTGAAGTGCTCCGCGAATTTGTTCTGGTTTGATTAAATTTGGAAGAGATGAAGACTGAGCGGCTTCAATTTCACCTGTATCTTCACGCATTTCAGGAGGCACCCAATCTAGTCCTAGATGACGATAGATATCCTTCTCATCTGCGCATTCTAGAGTATATTTGGCCGCCTCCATTCCTATTGCATCACCAGCCTCTTTCTCAGAGAATAGACCAAATTCATTCAATCTAAGGCCTCGGTCAATTGCCATTTGACGCATTCGTATATTGTGTTCTTTGGACCCTGTAAAATAGGCTAAAGTGAATGGGAACGTTTCTGGGGGGACTATTCTGACTTGAGCATCTATTGTCGCGTCTCCACTTCGCTCCATCATCGACTCAGCAAGTTGGGCGTCAAGACTTCCTGCTGATTCAGCGCCAGATAGCATGTCTTGTTCCAGAATTAGGCTAACCTTTGACTCACCAGAACCCTTTACCTCAGCAATTCCTGGAAGAGATAGAATAGCCTTGATGACTGCATCATGATCTGCGGGTTGTGCTGCAACTACGATATCTAGGTCTCCAATTGTTTCTCTGCGACGCCGTGCACTACCTGCGAGTTGCGCGCGAGAAACACCAGGAATAGCCGCAACCCTAGACTCCAATGCACGTCCAAACATCAGGCCGACGTCCATTCGTGAACGGCCTTGGTAGCGGCGCAATAATTCGATTCCTTCGAGATATTTTTGTTGGCTTTTCTCTCCAAAACCGGACAGAGGAGCTACATGGCCCATTTCACATGCTATCTTCAACGATTCAACTGAATCCACTCCAAGTTCCTCGTACATAACTCGAGCGCGTTTTGGGCCCAATCCGGGTATCCCTACAATCTCGATTAAACCGGGTGGAATTTTATCATATAATTGAGATAAATCTCCCCAAGTACCTTCCATCACAGCCTCTGTTACTAGACCACTGATTCCTTTACCAATTCCCTTTACCTCAACCAGCCTTCCGTCTTGTACAACACTTAGCAGGTCTTCTTCCATGGAAGCCAAGGCACGGCTGGCATTTTGGTATGCTCTAACCCTAAACACATTGGCTCCATCTAGTTCCAGTAGCACTCCTACTTGTTCCATCACAGCAACTACAGATGACTTGGTTTGGAAAGGAGGACCTGCGCTTCGAGGCTTGGGTAGACTCCAACCCTTCACCTTCACCATGTACCTAACGGGGATTCTCGGCCCTTGAGGATGTCCATCAGCACTATTGAACCGAAGACTCACAAATGCGCACCCAATCGGAAAGATGTGGAGTTACTTGCAACTCTGGAAACCGCCTCGATTACTCTCTGTGGCATCGCGATGTTACTTTGGATGAGTATCGGAACATTTACTCGAGCGGAGTGGGGAGAAGCATTTGCTCAGAAAACAATCTTTGTTTTGTGCGTAACCTCTGCAATTTTGCTATTTTCTTTACATCATCTTGGTGGAGAACTATGGGGTTCACGCAATGTTGCAATACCATTTGCCATGACTGCTCTAATCGTGGCTGCGGCAGGATCTCTAAACATCAAGGGCCAAGATGTCCAAGGTGAAATCAACCCTCACGAAATAATGAGGATGAGAAAACAAGAAAGAAATGAAGACTGATTCTATCCTTCGCTTCTTTCAACACCTAATTTGTCGTCGATAAATGCACGCATGTAGGCAGGAAGTTCGCCATTGACGAAGATTACATCATTAACTTCTTCAAGTTTCATCAATGAATAATAAATCTGCATTGCAGTCATTGGAGTTGAACTGCAACCTGTGCAACCACCCTCTAGTGAAATCATGATTATTCCATCTGTGGTGTCGACTACATTGACAATTCCATCATGTGCGTCCAAAATTGCTTGGACCGGCCCTACGGACTGTAGAATGAGTTCCTTATCGACTTCAGCCACGTGATTTCCTCATAGCGGCTACTAGGGGAGGTGCTTTGAACCA